>JBEBUE010000304.1:0-4205 GCA_040393485.1 Herminiimonas sp. | reverse complement strand
GGTAATGTCGGTAAAGGTAATAAACGCGATACGCAGTTCGCACAGATGATAGAAACCGCCTGCCGCTTTGATAAGCCGGTACGCATAGGCGTGAACTGGGGCAGCCTGGATCAGGAACTGCTGGCACGCATCATGGATGAAAACGCGGCACGCGCGACGCCATGGAGTGCACAAGCGGTCATGTATGAAGCATTGGTAACGTCTGCGATAGAGAACGCGAAGCGGGCGGAAGAAGTTGGCCTGGCGGGTGATCGCATCATCCTTTCGTGCAAGGTGTCAGGCGTACAGGATTTGATCGCCGTCTATCGCGAATTGGCGCGCCGTTGTGATTATCCTTTGCATCTCGGTCTGACTGAGGCAGGCATGGGCAGCAAAGGGATCGTTGCTTCGACCGCTGCATTGTCGGTTTTGCTGCAGGAAGGCATAGGCGACACGATACGTATTTCACTGACGCCGGAACCAGGTGGTGACCGTACCAAGGAAGTCGTGGTGGGGCAGGAAATTTTGCAGACCATGGGCTTGCGTAAATTTACGCCTATGGTGATTGCATGTCCGGGTTGTGGTCGTACTACTTCGACTGTATTCCAGGAACTTGCGGATGGCATACAAACTTATCTGCGTGATCAGATGCCGGTCTGGAAGAAGGAATACCCAGGCGTGGAAGCGATGAATGTCGCAGTCATGGGTTGTATCGTGAATGGCCCGGGTGAATCCAAGCATGCCAACATCGGTATCAGTTTGCCGGGTACTGGCGAATCACCTGCTGCACCGGTATTCGTCGACGGTGAAAAAACCGTGACCCTGCGCGGCGACAATATCGCCGAAGAATTCCACGCAATTGTGCTCGACTATGTTAAGAGCCATTACGGTAAAGAAAAAACGAGCGCTGCTTAATTTGCAGACGCCGCATTCAACAAGTTGCAGAAAATAAGTCTTTAAAAATAAATGTCAGATACCAAGAAAACAGAAAAAATCGTCGGCGTGAAAGGGATGAACGACATCCTCCCGGCTGACGCGCCTTTGTGGGAATTGTTCGAAAACACCGTGCACACGGTGCTCAAGAGTTACGGTTTTCAACAGATACGTACACCTATCGTCGAGCCGACCGCATTGTTTGCACGTGGCCTGGGCGAAGTGACCGACATCGTCGAGAAGGAAATGTATTCCTTCACTGATTCCATGAATGGCGACCAGCTGACTTTGCGTCCTGAATGCACTGCTGGTGTGGTACGTGCTGCGCTTGAACACAATCTGACTTATGACGGTCCGAAACGTCTGTGGTACGCGGGTCCGATGTTCCGTCATGAAAGACCGCAACGTGGTCGCTATCGCCAGTTTCACCAAATCGGTGCCGAGGCAATCGGCTTTGCCGGTCCTGATATCGATGCAGAACTCATCATGATGTGCCAGCGTTTGTGGGACGATCTGGGCTTGCAGGATGTGCGTCTTGAACTGAACTCTATCGGTAATGCCGAAGAGCGTAACAAGCATCGCGCCGACCTGATTGCGTATTTTGAGAAGAATGAAGATTTGCTGGATGCAGAAGCGAAAAAACGTTTGCACAGCAATCCTTTGCGCATCCTGGATACCAAAAATCCGACCATGCAGGATATGGTTAATGCGGCGCCTAAGCTGCTTGACTACCTGGGCGAAGAATCACGCGCGCACTTTGAAGGCGTACAAAAGATTTTGCGTCACAATGCGATCCCGTTCACCATCAATCCGCGCCTGGTACGCGGCATGGATTACTACAATCGCACCGTGTTTGAATGGGTTACCGATCAACTCGGTTCGCAGGGTACGGTATGCGGCGGCGGTCGTTATGATCCGCTGGTTGAAATGTTCGGTGGTAAGCCGACTCCGGCCTGTGGCTTTGCGATGGGTGTCGAACGTTTGCTGGAATTGATGAAAGCAAGTGGCGAACAGTTTGCGCCGAACCAATGTGACGTCTATATCGTGCATCAGGGCGAAGAGGCGCAGTTGCAGGCATCAGTCGTAGCGGAACGTTTGCGTGATGCCGGACTCGATGTGGTATTGCATTGCGCGGCAGCGACCGGCATCGGCAGCTTCAAGTCGCAAATGAAACGCGCGGATGGCAGTGGTGCCGCATATGCCGTGATTATCGGTGAAGACGAAATTGCGCAGGGCACTGCAGTCGTCAAGGAAATGCGCAACGCAGATGCGGCTGGCAACCAAGCCAGCGTGCCATTCGAAAGCATAGCGGATTACCTGGTTGATCAGATCGTTGGCGCGCATGACCACGCGCATGACGAACACGTACATTATCATCATTAAACTTGGACCATCATGGCATACGATCACGCAGAGCAAGAACAATTAGCTACTCTTAAATCCTGGTGGAATCAGTACGGCAACATCGTTACCTGGGTATTGATCATCGTCCTCGGTGCTTACGCGGCGTGGGCTGGTTGGGGTGCTTACCAACGTAGCCAGGCGACGCAGGCAGCGCAGTTGTATGAAGAGCTGCAAAAAGCGGTAGCCGCGCAAGACAAAGAAAAAGTACAACGCGCAGCGACTGATATGGAAGCCAAGTTTGCTGGCACCGCATACGCGCAAATGAGTGCATTGGCAGCGGCCAAGTCGGCATTTGACGCGAATGATTTCAAAACAGCTAAAGCGCAATTGCAATGGGTGATAGACAAAGGTAACAGCGATGAATACAAAGCTGTTGCGAAAGTCCGCCTGGCTGGCATCCTGTTGGATGAAAAAGCATATGACGAAGGCCTGAAAGTATTGGCAGGTGAGTTCCCGGCACAATTCGCGAATGTAGTCAGTGATCGTAAAGGCGACATTCTGGTAGCGCAAAACAAACTGGATGAAGCGCGCGCGGCATACCAGCTTGCGCTCGAAAAAACTGATGCCAAGAATCCTGCACGCCAGCTGATCCAGATCAAACTGGACGCCATCGGTGGTGCGCCGGTCAAAAAAGCAGCATAAAAGCTTAAAGGAAAAGAAATGCAGAAGTATCGAATCGCATTAAAAGTGCTGTCGGCCAGCCTGTTATTGGCGACCGCCGGATGCTCGTTCCTGTCATCGATGAATCCATTTGCCAGCAAGCCATCGACGCGTAATTCGCCGGCGCCGCTGGTAGAGTTCAAGCAAACCATGAATGCGCGTACCGTATGGACTGCTTCCGTCGGCAAGGCAGGAAATTATGCATTTTCGCCAGTTTTGGTGCGTAACGATCTCTACACTGCAGCGGCAGATGGCACGATTACTCGTCTGGATGCGACTAATGGTCAGTCGCTCTGGCGCATCAATGCCGGTATGCCTTTAACTTCTGGCGTCGGCAGTGATGGCCAGACTATCGTGGTCGCAGGTGAGAAGGGCGTGGTACTGGCGTTTGATAACCAGGGCAAACTGCGCTGGAAAGCGCAAGCCAGCAGCGAGATTCTGTCGACCCCGGCGGTCGGTATGGATACCGTCGTCATCCGTAGCCTGGATAATCGCGTCGTTGCCTATGATGCCGAAACCGGCACCCGCAAATGGTTTGCCCAACGTACCGCACCGCCATTGACGTTGCGTACTTCGCCAGGCATCAGCATTTCGAATGGCAATGCGTACATCGGCCTGGCCGGTGGTCGCTTGCTGGCGGTTGCGTTAAGCACTGGTGCGCCACGCTGGGAAGTTGCGGTAGGTGATCCACGTGGTACGACGGAACTGGAACGTATTGCTGATATCTCTGGTGCACCATACGTTGCTGGTCGTGACGTATGCGCAGTATCGTATCAAGGTCGTATCGCTTGCTTTGATACCGTCAGCGGCACACCACGCTGGGGCAAAGCCTTCTCTAGCGACGTTGGCGTCGATGTCGATGGAAGCGCAGTGTATGCTGCGAATGAACGCGGTACCGTGCAGGCATTTGCCCGCGATACCGGCACCAGTATCTGGCAGAACGAGCAGTTGAAAAACCGCCGCCTGTCCACACCGGTTTCATCCAGCCGCACGGTAGCTGTTGGTGACTACCAGGGTTATATCCATTTCTTTTCGAAAGATAATGGCTTGTTGTTGGCACGTGTGAACACTGACGGTAGCCCGATTGTCGGCGTACCGGTTCGCACCGATGCGAATCTTATTTTTCAAACTCAATCAGGAACAGTGGTTGCTATCGCAGCCGAGTAAAACATTTGATGAAGCCGGTTATTGCACTTGTAGGTCGACCTAACGTCGGCAAATCCACGCTA
>JBEBUE010000303.1:0-4216 GCA_040393485.1 Herminiimonas sp. | reverse complement strand
TTTTCCAGATCCAATACTTTTTTGTGATCACAAGCCATGTCAATTCTTTCCTATTGATTCATCTTGCGGTCCGTAACGCTCCAGTTCAAAGGCCTCTGCATACTCTGCGTTGAGTCCTGATCCGGTACGACGATTTACGGCCAGCACGCGCTCATCGAAACCTTGCGCGCGTGTATTCAAATTCCGTTGCTGCTGCGATGCATGCAGGCGCAACAACTCCGCCTTCCACTCCGCATCATCCTTGCCAAATGGCGTGTACAAATCGGTGCGCATCGCAACGGTCTTTGCATCCTGGTTTAGCACCGCCCATCCCACCCATTGCTGCGCCAATGCAACGGCACGAAACAAGGCATAGGTACGCTGATGCGTCACATTGCTGTCATTCCCATGCGGCATGAAGACCAAGTCGGGCTGACGTGCCGCCAGGTAATCACGTATGCACTGATGGTTCGCATCGTCCAGTCGTGGATTACCTTTTTCATCCGGCGGCAAACGCAGAAAGCTCAAGCGCTCAGGCGGCAAGCCAAAGAATGCGCAACTCGCGGCCTGCTCCTGCTCACGCAAAGCTGCCTTGTCAACAGCAGTATACGCTCCAGAGTAGCCATCTTCCACACCACTGGCTCCGGTCGTCAGCACCGCCAGATGGATGGTGTCACCACGCTGGTGAAAATAACGCAGCGTGACAGCAATCGCATCGAAGTCATCCGGATGCGGCGCCAGCACCACTAGCGTCAGTGATGCCGACAAGGACAATTGCGTCAGCTGTAACGGACGCTCAGCAGGCAAGCGCAACATCAATGCTTCTCCGTACCCAGCTGCTCCGCAGACTTGGCTGCTTCATGCGCATCATGGTGTTCCATCCCACGTGCCTTGCGCATCATGCGCTTCAGCCAGTGTTCCAGATCATCGATATACGTAAACACTGCGGGCACCACCAGCAGACTCAGCAGGGTCGATGTAATCAAACCACCGATCACAGTAATCGCCATCGGCGAGCGGAAGCTAGGATCGGCACCCCAGCCCAGCGCCAGCGGCATCATGCCAGCACCCATCGCAATCGTCGTCATGATAATCGGACGGCTCCGCTTATGACAGGCGTCAACCAGTGCATCGAAACGATTCATCCCTTGCTGGCGTGCCAGAATGGCATAGTCCACCAGCAAAATCGAGTTCTTGGTGACGATACCCATCAGCATGATCAGGCCGATCATGGACGGCATGGACAAAGCACGGCCTGTGATCAGCAGCGCCACGAAAGCACCACCAATAGAGAGCGGCAAAGCGGCCAGGATCGTAATCGGTTGCATGAAGTCCTTAAACAACAGAACCAGCACGCAGTAAATACACAAGACACCAATTGCCATCGCCAGGCCAAAGCTATTAAACAGCAACATCATCTCTTGTGCATCACCCAGTTCTGCAATCTTTACTGCCGGTGGCAAATTACGCATTGATGGCAGGGCACGCGCCTCGGTGTTCAATTCACCCAGCGAACGCGAACCAAGCTCCACATCCAGCGTCACGTTACGACTACGATTCAGCCTATCAATCTGGGCCGGACCACTATCCATATAGACAGACGCAACGTTACCCAGCATCACCGGACCATTCCGACCCGGCACCGTCAAACGTTCAATCGCAGCCAGGTCGGCGCGCATATTGTCCGGCAGCTTGACGCGTATCGGTACCTGACGTTCGGACAGATTCAGCTTCGGCAGATTCATATCGTAGTCACCAGCGGTCGCCACGCGCACCGTTTCACCGATGCTGGAGGTGGTCACGCCGAGATCGCCAGCACGCGACGTATCCGGACGCACGATGATTTCCGGACGTACCAGTGAGGCGCTGGAAGTCACATTACCTATGCCTTTCAGGCCGCGTAACTCACGCTCAACTTTCTTTGCCGCTTCTGACAAAGCCAGCGGATCTTCACTGCGCAAGACCAGTTGCATCTTGACGCCGGTATCCGGTGTGCCGACGGTAAACCGTGCACCCGGGATATCTGCGATGCGTTCACGTATCTTGGCCTCGATATCCGAGATTTTTTCCTTGCGCTCGCTACGATGCACGGTGGTCAATGTCATCACTGCACGACGCGCCTCAGCCGATGCGCCTGGCGCAAATGCATCGCCGCTGGAACCACCACCGATGGAGCTGAAAATACTGATGATGTTTTTATCCTGCGCAACCGCAAGACGCACCCGCTCAGTGATCGCCATCGTTTCCTTCAGCGTACTACCCGGCGGCAACTCAATATTGATTTGCGTCTGGGCACGATCCGTCGGCGGTACAAAGCCGGTCGGCAGCAAAGGCACCAGCATGATGGAGCCGATAAAGAACACAGCAGAAGCAATCGCGGTTTTCAGGCGGTTGGTCAAACACCAGCGCATCACTTTGATGTAACGCTGCATCAGCCAGCCATCTTTTTGCTCCTGGTGTTTCTTCGGTTTCAGAATATAGGCCGCCATCATAGGCGTCAGCAAACGCGCGACCACCAGTGATGCCAATACCGCAAGCACTGCGGTCCAGCCAAACTGTTTGAAAAACAGACCCGGTATGCCTGCCATAAATGCAGTCGGCAAAAATACCGCAACCAAAGCAAAGGTCGTCGCTATCACCGCCATCCCGATTTCATCGGCTGCTTCCATCGCTGCCTGCATAGGCGTCTTGCCCATGCTCAGATGCCGTTCGATATTCTCGATCTCCACAATCGCATCATCGACCAGCACACCGACCACCAATGCAAGTGACAACAGGGTCACCATATTTAGTGTGTAGCCAAAGTAAGCGAGGCCGAGGAAGGTCGGGATCACGGACAACGGCAAAGCGGCAGATGCAACCAGCGTCGCCCGCCAGTCACGCAGGAACCACCAGACCACCAGCACTGCCAGGAGCGCACCTTCGTACAGCAAGGACATCGAGCCATCAAAATCTTCCTTGATAGGCTTGGCATTGTCGATGGCTTCTTTGAAGACGATATTGCTATTGTTCTTCTGCAGTTCCGCGACCGCTTCCTTGGCCCCCTTGGCAACAGCCAGCTCACTTGCACCTTTGGTACGGAACACTTCAAAGCCGACGACCGGTTTGCCATCCTGCGTCGCCGCCGTGCGTCGCTCGGCAATGGTGTCGGTCACCGTGGCTACCTGATACAGGCGAACGTGATGGCCATCGCTCAGCGGGATATCCATCTGTGCCAATTCTGCTGCCGTCTTGACGGTTGCGATGGTGCGTACGGCCTGTTCTGCACCACTCACATCACCACGTCCACCTGGTGCTTCCTGTTGTACCTGACGCAGGCGGCGCGAGACATCCACTGCCGCCACATTCAACGCCGCCATCTTGGCCGGGTCGAGCTCGACCCGGACTTCACGCGTCACACCGCCGACGCGTTTGACCGAGCCAACACCCGGCACCGCCAGCAAACGCTTGGAGACAGTGTTATCGACGAACCAGCTCAACTCCTGTTCATCGACGTAGCTACCCGGTGCGGCTGCGGCTGTGAAGGTGGTAATGACCCGACCGGCAGTCGATACCTTGGTGACCGACGGATCACGCAAATCAGCCGGCATGTCGGCGCGTACCAGTGCGACGGCATCGCGCACATCATTGACGGCGTCGGAGATATTCTTTTCAAGGATGAACTCCACGGTCACAGTGACTGTGCCGTCGAGGACCTTGGTATAAATATTTTTAATGCCTTGCAGCGTCGCGACCGAGTTCTCTATCTTGCGCGCCACTTCCGTTTCCAGCTGCGCCGGTGCAGCACCAGGCAGGGAAGCGTTGACGATCACGATAGGCAGTTCGATATCAGGGAAGTCCTGTACCGCACTCGATTTGAACGCGAGCAAGCCTCCGAGTCCCAGCAAAAAAAACAACATGATTGCCGGGATCGGGTTCTTGATGGAAAGCGAGGAAAAATTCACGCGTGCTCCTATTTGGTCACAGCGGTTGCGCCTGCTGGCGGCGTCGCTGCTTTTTGTTCTGGACCACTATCTGTAGCCGAAGGCTTATCGACGACAACTTTCACCAAATCGCCATCATTCAGGAAGCCTGCACCGTTTGCCACCAGCACCGCATCCGTTGGCACGCCCGAGATGATCTCGATGCGATCCGCCAAGCGACGTCCGGGCTGTACTTTGATTTGCGTCACACGGTTATCCGGATTCATGCGGAACACATAGCTGAAGCCATCCCGTATCACGATGGTCTGCTGCGG
>JBEBUE010000302.1:0-4234 GCA_040393485.1 Herminiimonas sp. | reverse complement strand
CAGAACTATTGGCGGCGATGAATTTTGTCATCATCCCGGCGCTGATAGGTCCGCTACTCGGCCCTACCGTCGGCGGCCTGATCGTGCACTGGCTCCCGTGGCAGGCGATCTTCTTTGTCAATGTACCGATAGGGCTGGCGGCACAATGGCTCATCCATAAACATATGCCTGACTATCGGTCAGATGCGCCGCGACCGCTGGATGTCATCGGCCTGGTACTGTTTGGTTCAGGGGTGGCGCTGCTGTCGTGGATACTGGAGATATTCGGCGAACACTATCTGGATGCGACATCCACCTGCATACTCTTCATCATCTCGCTGGCACTCCTTACAACGTATGTATTGCATGCGCGACGTACGCTGCACCCACTGCTGCAGCTGTCGCTGTTTAAAATACGTACCTTCCGCGTCTCCGTCGTTGGCGGCTTCGTTACACGGTTGGGCGTCGGCGGCCTGCCGTTCCTTTTGCCACTGCTGTACCAGATCGGCCTCGGCCTGCCCGCATGGCAATCCGGCCTGATGATGATGCCGACTGCAGCCGCAGCAATGGCAATGAAGCTGATCTCGGTACGTGTGCTTGGCCACTTCGGTTATCGCAAAGTCCTGATCGTAAATACGGTGATGATAGGCATCACGATCTCCTTGTTTTCTGTCATCACACCAACGACACCCATCGCCGTCATCCTGCTGCTCGGACTGGCACAGGGCTTCTTCAATTCGCTACAGTTTTCCAGCATGAATTCGATGGCCTATTCCGATGTCAAAGTCGAGGAATCCAGCATGGCCAGCACCATCGCCAGTTCGATGCAACAAATGTCAATGAGCTTCGGCCTCGCCTTCGGCTCCATTATCGCTGCCTGGTATCTGGGCGACTTGCCGCAAACTGATCGCGCTGCGGTCGGCAATGCCTTGCACCATGCGTTCCTGACGCTGGGCGGATTAACCATACTGTCCTCGCTGTCGTTCTGGACTTTGCGTCCGAATGATGGCGAGAGTGTCAGCAAGGCACATGCAACTAACTAAAGCCATAAGTTCATAAACGATCACTACCGGAGCCGACGATGAATCGTAAGCGTGTAGGTATAGTCATTTTTGATGACGTGGAAGTCCTGGATTTTTGCGGTCCATACGAAGTCTTTTCCGTCACGCGCATCAATAGCGAAAAGCGACGTGAAGAACCTTCACCATTCGAAGTAGTGCTGGTGGCTGAACATGACAAACCTATCGTTACCACCGGTGGTATGCGCGTCTTGCCAGACACCACTTACGCCCTTTGTCCGTCACTAGACATACTGCTGGTCCCTGGCGGCTGGGGTACCCGCAAGGAGATGCACAATCCGGCATTGCTGGCCTTTGTCACTGCACACGCAGCACAAGTGGAAACGCTCACTTCGGTGTGCACCGGCGCACTGGTGCTCGGCAATGCGGGCTTGCTGAACGGCTTGCGCGCGACCACACACTGGCGTTCACTGGAGTGGATGCAGGAGCTATTTCCGAAGGTCACAGTAGACGCGGTATCGCAAGTGGTGGAACAAGGAAATGTACTGACCTCTGCCGGCATTTCTGCCGGTATCGATATGGCACTTACCGTCGTAAAGAAATACTGCGGCGAAGATGTCGCACGCGCGACCGCGCGTCATATGGAATACCCATACCCGGAATCCGCTGTCAGGCGGGTACCGCTGGCTACGAAAGAATAATCTAGTATGCGTATACGTCCGGAACGGGCTGGCGATATCGGCACGATAGCCGCGGTGACGCGTGCTGCATTCCTTGACCATCCACATAGCAATCAAACCGAGCACTTCATCATTGCGGCCCTACGTGCAGCAAATGCACTCACGCTGTCCCTGGTTGCCGAAGTGGATGGACAGGTGGTCGGCCATATTGCGTTTTCCCCGGTCACCATCTCAGACAGCAGTTCCGGATGGTATGGGCTGGGGCCAATATCTGTATTACCCGAAAAACAAAACCGCGGGATAGGCAAAAGCTTGATCGAAAGCGGCCTAAGCCGGTTACGCGCAGATAAAGCACAAGGCTGCGTGGTAGTGGGTGATCTTGCTTATTACCGGCACTTTGACTTCAGACACAGCGATACCCTGACGTATCCGGATCTGCCTGCGGAGTACTTTCTTGCGCTGCCATTTCAGGCGATTCCTGCGCAAGGAATCGTGAGTTATCACCCGGCATTTTCTGCACAGGCTTAGCCCCTGATTCGGTGACAGGCAGAAACATCTGGTAACAGGCCTTACCAAAAATGCACGCACAAAACGGCCCTTTTCAGGTTTAATGAACACACCGTATCGACATGTTTACACATGTATGCAATGCGGGGGCATTTTCGCCACACAAGGAGCAGAGATGAAAAGCAAAATAATTATTTCGTCCATCATGACCGTAACTCTGTTGGCTAGCAGCGCAGCGTTCGCCCAAGGCCACGACCGCGGCGGCGATCACGGTCGCAGCGAACATGCGCAACGTGGTGGTCCCGGCCATGATCGCGGGCATCCGGGCAACAGCAATAAATACGGCGACAAGCACGGTTACAAACATGACGGCAGGCATGACAATGGTCGTGGCGCCGGACCTCAGCACAACTTCTACAGAGGCGGTTATATCCCACGCGAATATCGTGGCCACCAATACGTCGTCAACGACTGGCGCTTACATCGCCTGGCGCCTCCGCCACGCGGATATCACTGGGTACAAACCGGTGGTGATTATGTACTGATTGCCATCTCAACCGGTTTGATTGCACAAATTATCCTGGGCAATTAAAACAGCAACCATAACTGCCGTTCAATGCACAAAAAAAAAGCCGGATGTGGTTAACACACCCGGCTTTTTCACATCTTGTCCGCAGGAGATCAGTCCCGGCCGAACTCCTCACCCAGCGCCTGACCACGTGCTGCCGCCGCTTTCATTGCATTGATGATGGATTGTTTGACGCCACTAGCTTCCATGCTGGTCAATGCAGCATAAGTGGTGCCACCTTTAGACGTCACCCGTTCCCGCAATACCCCAACCGGGTCAGTAGATTGCTCTGCCAGATGAGCAGCACCGACAAAAGTTGAAATAGCGAGCGCATTCCCCTGCTCTGCAGTCAAACCCATTTCCTGGGCTGCCTGCTGCATCGCTTCGATAAAATAAAACACATAGGCCGGTCCGCTGCCGGATACCGCCGTTACCGGATCAATCAGTTTTTCATCATCCAGCCACACCGTCTCGCCGACGGCACGCATGATGGCATCCGCCGCTGCACGCTGCTCCACGCTCACGCCCTCGGTCGCCACCATACCAGTGATGCCCTTACCTATCAGGGCCGGGGTATTCGGCATGGTACGAACGATGGCATTGTGTCCTTTCAGCCAGCGCGACAAATCTACCGCACGTATGCCCGCAGCGATCGACAATACCAACTGCCCCGAGATATGCGGTACCAGTTGCGCGACCACGCCCTTCATCTGTTGCGGTTTAACCGCCAGCACAATAACGTCGCTACCAGCCAGCGTCGCGTCAATTTCAGAAGAAGTCCGGACACGAAACTGCTGTTGTAATTTAGCCAGCGAATCGGCGTTAATATCAACCACATGAATATTGGCAGCCGCAGTCAATTTGCCGGCAAGGCCACCGATCAGGGCGGCAGCCATGTTGCCACCGCCAATGAAACTGATTTTTAAATTATTTTGCATATTCCCTTGTACCAAAAATCGCGGAGCCTATCCGCACTATCGTGGCGCCTTCGGCGATGGCTGCTGCCATGTCCCCAGACATCCCCATGGATAAAGTATCCAGTTTTAATCCTTCTGCCCGCAACTGATCAAGCAAAGCGTGCATTTGCCTGAACGGCAGGCGTTGTTGTTCTGCATCACCGACCGCTTCCGGTATCGCCATCAGGCCGCGCAACTGCAAACGCGGCAAGGCGGCGATGGCCTGCGCCACGGCTAGCGTTTCTGAAGGTAAAACACCGCTTTTACTAGCTTCACCGCTAATATTTACCTGCAAACAAACGTTCAGCGGCGGCAGCCCTGCCGGACGCTGTTCTGACAGGCGCTGCGCAATTTTCAAGCGGTCGACCGAGTGCACCCAGTCGAAATGCTCCGCAATAGGGCGCGTCTTATTACTCTGGATCGGGCCTATGAAATGCCACTCCAGTTCAAGGTCAGGACGCGTCGCCTTTACCTCCGCGATTTTTTCCAGCGCTTCTTGCAGGTAGTTTTCGCCAAACGCACCCT
>JBEBUE010000301.1:0-4240 GCA_040393485.1 Herminiimonas sp. | reverse complement strand
CCAAACACCCTGCCACCGGCGCTTGGCGATACGAAATCGCCCGGCGCAGCCAGACACCAATTGGCTGCCACGCCACAACGGTTGGCATAGCTGGAGATCACGCCCGGCGTCGTATCGGAACTGGAAAATCCTTGTCCGCCACCGGCTGCGTTGACGGCCGTTACGGCAATCCAGCCAGTTTGCAAACTCGGATATAGCGCAGGCAAGCCGGCAGTCATGCTCGGCTGTGTACTGTAGTCATTGCCGGTAGCCCAGACGAACAACGATCCCTTCGCAACGAAGGGTTGATAGATGCTGTTATAGGTAGCACTGTTGGATGGCGCGGCAATTGATCCAGCCGTATTTGACTGGTTGAAAATTCGCACGCCGCTGTTGTACAGGCGATTATAGATATCGGTATTTAATTGGACGCCACCGCTGAAACCAGCGGCGATGCCGTACATCCGGACATCCGGTGCGATCCCTGTATTGGTACCGCCCAATGCTTCAGCGACTTCAGTGCCATGGTTGTCACCATTGCCACTGGCGCCGATAAAGCCCGCACCTGCCGTATATACATCTTTGCTGATGCGTCCAGCCAGCTCCGGACTGGCAACATTGAAATCAGTATCGACAATACCAACCGTCACCCCTGTACCAGTAATGCCACGTGCATGTGCGGCACTCGCATTTGTCAGGTCGCCGGTATAGGCTGGTGCGCTGCTGCCAGGATTGCGGGCACTGCCACCTCCCCCGCCACCACAACCGGTGAGGATGGCAGAAATCGACATTGTGAGCACAGAAAGTTTAAAAGGTATGCGGGCGTAAGGACGTACAGCGCGTTGATGGCTCATGACAGATAGATGTGGTTGCTAGTGAGAGGTGATTAAAATCACGACACGGCAACGCAGAACTGTGTTCGCGCAGATGGGCGTTGTAGCGAAGATGGGGCAGCGACGATGTTTTTCGCCGGCAAATGTAGACAATCAAAAGTGAAATTGCGATGCGCCGCGGCACCGTCTATTCTTTCGCGTATTGATAAACCATCATTTCATGATCAACATCAGAATCATGAATGCAAAGCCTATCCGCCAACCAGAATTGCGCGCCTGATTACATCGGATGTGGGCGATCTTAAAGACGTGATGTGGGTCGCACCCGACAAAACCTTGTCAATATCCGACAACATGGCGGCAGCTTCCGATAAAGGATGACGTAACGACATTTGAAAATATTATTCAGGCAATCGTTATAGACAAAGCGCTATCGAATCCGGGCGGCGATATGGCATGTTGATTGTCACTCAGCAAATACGTGCATATGCACGTATAGTTTCGAATATGAAATTTTCAATGACCGCTCCCGCCACGAATCCGGCTTCCGGATGTACCTGTGCCCGCCTGCGTCGACTGACGCGCCGGATCACCGCGCTTTATTTTCCGTAATGATATTCAGGATGAAAAACATGACGCAACGTAGTTCCTGGTTTTTTGTATCGGTCGCAGCCGCCATCCTGATGATTACCATGGGCGCACGCCAGTCACTAGGCTTGTTTGTCTCGCCTCTGAATACGCATACCGGGCTCGGTATCGTCACCATCAGTTTTGCCATGGCGGTCGCGCAGTTTGTGTGGGGTGCAGTACAACCAGTATTCGGCGCCATCGCCGATCGCTGGGGACCAGGTCGCGTTATCGTCGCAGGTGCCGTGTTGCTCGCGGCGGGCAGCGCACTGACGACACAAGTCACCAGCGAATGGGGCCTGATTTTTGCCATCGGCTTGCTGAGTGCAGCCGGTGCCGGTGCCGGTAGTTTCTCGATACTGATCGGTGCCACCGCGCAGCACATTCCTGGCGAACGTCGTTCGTTCGCCAGCGGCGTCATCAATGCGGGCGGCAGCATGGGGCAGTTCATCTTTGCGCCATTGAACCAGGCCATCATGTCAGCGTTTGGCTGGATGTCTGCCATGTGGATGATGGCCGTGATGGCACTCACTACCGCGCCTATGGCGTGGTGGCTGCGCGGCACGCCGAAGCCACAAGGCAAGGATAAAGCAGCTGATACAGGCATGACCTTGCGTGAGCAATTGCGCATAGCCGTCAAGAATCGCAGCTACTGGTGTTTGCATGCAGGCTTCTTCACATGCGGTTTTCATATCGCTTTCCTCGTCACGCACATGCCGGGCGAAGTTAATCTGTGCGGATTGAGCGCCAACGTTGCCGCCACCTCGCTGGCGATCATCGGCCTCGCCAATGTGGCCGGCAGCCTGGTAGTCGGTGCACTCGGTACACGTGTGCGTATGAAAATGATTCTGTTCTGGATGTATGCGTCGCGTGCCGTCGCTATCCTGGTCTATCTGGCAGCACCCAAGGAGGCATGGACTTTCTACCTGTTCGCAGCAGTATTGGGCGCAACCTGGCTGGCGACAGTTCCGCCTACCGCCGGCATTACCGCCAAACTCTTTGGCACGCGTTACCTGGCTACCCTGTTCGGGCTGACCTTGCTGAGTCACCAGATCGGGGGTTTCTTCGGTGCGTGGCTGGGCGGCATCGCACTGGTGACGCATGGCAGCTATACATGGATGTGGTGGGCAGACGCGGCGCTGGCACTGGCAGCGGCCCTGGTTAACCTGCCGATCAAGGAGGCCAGGCCGACACCGCGTGTCGCGACAGCCTGATGAAAGAATGGATAAGACAGGCAGCCATGCTACACATTCACAGCTGTTAAGTGCCGTAGGCCTGGCTCCGGATTGGATTGCAAGTCATTTAGACCTTGAGCGCGCCGCGGAATCCGCGCACTGCATAGTAGGACGATGCACCATTGTGATAGATGAAGATGTGTCCGTAGCGAAAGTCAGCAAATAAGGCGCCACCGAGCTTACGTATGTCTGCAGGCGTTTGTATCCAGCTTGAGGTTTTGGTATCTATCGTGACGAACTTTTGTAGTTCGCGATACTGATCTTCCGACAGAAGTTCTATGCCCATATCTGCCGCCATGTCCATCGCGCTATCTGCCGGGACATGTTCCTTCCTGGCTTCTAGCGCTGCTCGGTCATAACATAGGCTGCGACGTCCTTTAGGTGTTTCAGCGGCACAATCATAAAAGACGTATTCATCCTTCTTCCCTTCGCTGATGACATCCGGCTCGCCACCGGTTCTTTCCATTTCGCTGAGCGACCATAGCTTGCCCGGATCGGCATCCAACCTCGCTACGACAGCAGGCCAGCTTACGCCCTTGTGTCGGTGCATGTTTTCTTCGAAGCGGTGCTTGAGTATTGCTAGCAAATTGTCGCGCTCGGTAGCAGTTAAAGTCTTGGCTTTAGTCTTGGACATATTGTCTTCGTCTCCTCGCTAATATAGTCGGTCCGGGATGAAAATATGGAGTTAATCATACCCGGGTAATATGGCAGGATTGAATTTCTCACGATAGATACGACGACCATGTCCAACAAGCTCCCCGTACTGGAATACCTGCAAAAATCAATCGCTGGCACCCTGCAGGATGGCGATACCACGCACATGCAATACCCCACACCGATTTCGCAAACGCTGGGCATACGCATAGTCGAAGTCGGCTTGGGTACTGCGACGGTGGAAATCGATGCATCGCCGGATTTGCATGGCAATCAGCAAGCGACGGTGCACGGTGGTTTGATGTGTGAGCTGGCAGACGCCGCGATAGGAACCGCGCATTCCACCTTGATGGCTGAAGGCGAATCATTCGCCAGCATCGATTTAAAAATCAACTTCTTCCGTCCGGTCTGGGCGACCAGGTTACGTGCAATCGCCAAGCCTATACAAAGCGGACGCACCATCACCCATTACACCTGCGAGATAGTGCGCGAGGATGGCAAAGCCGCGGCGACGGTGATCAGTTCTGTCATGACCTTGCGTGGTGAAAAAGCCCAGGGCCGATAAGGCTACTGCAACTGCCACCAGGCAGGCAGCAAGGCCCTCACATCCGACCGGGCAAAACGATCATCGATCAGGTGTATATAGCCACGGTCATCCTGCGTCCGGATGACGCGCCCGGCGGCTTGCACTACTTTTTGCAAGCCCGGGTAGAGATAGGTGTAGTCATAGCCTTGGCCGAAGATATCGTCCATGCGCAAACGCATTTCTTCATTGATAGGATTGACTTGCGGCAAGCCAAGCGTGGCGATGAAGGCACCAATCAAACGACTACCAGGCAAGTCCACACCTTCGGCGAATGCACCACCAAGTACCGCGAATCCTATACCCTGCCCTTCATCCGTGAAACGCGC
>JBEBUE010000300.1:0-4249 GCA_040393485.1 Herminiimonas sp. | reverse complement strand
ATGGCAATGATGCCGGTTTAACCGTGCGTATGGCTGAGTGCGTTCGATAGCAGCTTGGCGGTAATGTCTACAATCGGAATGACCCGTTCGTACGCCATGCGCGTGGGGCCGATCACGCCTAGCGTGCCGACCACCTGGCCGTTGACAGTGTATGGTGCAGTGACCACGCTCATCTGATCCATGGGCACCAGATTCGATTCACCGCCGATGAAGATTTGTACGCCGGTCGCCTTGTTGGAAACGTCCAGCAATTGCATCAGGCTGGTTTTCTGTTCAAACAGGTCGAACAGTTTGCGCAGCGAAACCATATTCGATGACAGATCGCTGACGCTGAGCAGATTGCGCTCGCCGGAGATCACCACGTCGTCGCTATTGTCGTTCATTGCATCGCTGCCTGCTTCCACCGCAGCTTGCATCAGGCGCGTCATGTCGTCGCGCAAAGCCTTCAATTCGCCTTGCAAACGTATTCTTACGTCGTCGAAACTCAGGCCGCCGTAATTCTGGTTGATGTAGTTCGCGGCCTGCACCAATTGCGCCGGCGAGTAATCGACATCGGTCAGCAAGAGCCGGTTTTGTACGTCGCCGCTGGGGCCGACGATGACCAGCAGTATGCGTTTCTCCGACAGTCGCAGGAAGTCGATTTGCTGGAATACCGATTCGCGGCGCGGCGTCATCACGATGCCGGCAAATTCGGATAGCGAGGACAGTATCCCTGCCGCATTGGCAATGATCTTGTGCGGGGAACCGGTTTGCAGCGTGGCTTGCAGCTTGGATTCCAGCGCGCTCTCGTCTATGGTTTGTACGGTCAGCAACGTATCGACAAATACGCGATAGCCGCGCGGTGTTGGCACACGGCCGGCGGAAGTGTGCGGGCTGGCGACGAAACCCATTTCTTCCAGGTCGGCCATGATGTTGCGTATCGTCGCCGGCGACAGATCGAGACCGGAAATTTTTGAAAGCTCGCGCGAACCGACCGGCTGGCCGTCCGCTATATAGCGTTCGACCAGGGCTTTCAGCAGGGTTTGTGCACGGTTATCAAGTTGCATAGTATCGCTATTGTATGAGTGGCTATGCCGGGCGGCAAGGGTAGGGCCGCAAAGGTATGGCGTCCATTATGCGCGCTTTAGCCAGGCATCGAGTTCATATAAATTGGTGACGCTGGCCGTCGGCACGATGTGCTCGGGTAATGCGTGCTCAAAACGGTTCATCCACACTGCGCGCAAACCGGCATTTTGCGCGCCCTGGATATCCAGTTTGGGGTCGTCGCCGACATAAATGGCTTCGTGCGGCGCAACTTCCAGCGCGGCGCAGGCCGCATGGAAAATTTCTGCGCCGGGCTTGGCGCTGCCGAATTGATGGGCGGCGATCGACGTCTTGAAATAGGATGCCAGACCAATTTCGCCGAGGTCGGCAAAACCATTGGAAACCGAACCCAGCGCAAAACGCTGGCTCAGGCTGGCCAGGGTCGGTACGACATCGTCAAACGGGTTGACTGCATTGCGGGCCGCCGAAAAGACCGCCATCGCCTGGTCAACCAAGTCCTTGTTTTCACTTGTTAAATGACAGGCGCGTGTCAGCGCAGCATGGCGCAGCGCCCATACGTTGTATTGAAACTGCGGATCGGTGGGCAGCAACTCCATGCGTAGCGCGCGCAATTCTTCATTGCTGAAACGTTGCGTAACCCCCGGGATGTGTACATTCAGCCAGTCGTACAAAATGGCTTCCGCCCTGACCAAAGTCGGGGCCAGGTGCCACAAGGTGTCGTCCAGATCGAACAGGATAGCCTTGATGGGCGGATGGGCGGCATGTGGTGTCGGCGTTGGCGTCATGGGGTATTCACAATCAATTACGTAGATGCTGCGTTGCGTAGTACAAGAGAGGGACAAATTATGGTCTAATCTGCAGCATGTTGCTTACCTCACACTCTTCCCATCCTTCCAGTTTTAATACGATCGCTATCGTCGGCAAACATATGGCCGGTGGAATTGCGAAAGCATTGACGGATATCGCCGACTGCCTGGGCAGTACCGGCCGCAAAGTCATTTTCGAAGCGGAAACTGCACTTAATTTCTCGCTCAGCAATTACGATTCGATGAGCTTGCCGGAAATTGGTGAGTGCGCGGATGCCGCTATTGTAGTCGGCGGCGACGGAACCATGCTGGGAGTTGCGCGCCAGCTGGCGCCATACAAGGTACCGCTGATAGGCGTCAACCAGGGGCGTCTCGGTTTCATGACCGATATCTCGCTGGACCAGATGATGCCGTTGCTGAAAGAAATGCTGAGCGGCAAAGTCCGTTCCGAACAGCGCATCTTGCTGAAGGGGTCGATAGAGCGTGAGGGCGAGGCTGTATACAGCACATTGGCTTTCAATGATGTGGTCCTGTCGCGTGGTTCGGGTTCCGGTATGGTGGAATTGCACGTCGAAGTGGACGGTCATTTCATGTACAACCAGCGCTCGGATGGCCTGATCGTGGCAACGCCGACCGGTTCCAGCGCATATGCCTTGTCGGCCGGTGGCCCGATTTTGCATCCCAGCCTGACCGGGATCGGACTGGTGCCGATTGCACCGCATGCCTTGTCCAACCGTCCTATCGTGGTGCCGGACAGCAGCGTGATCGTGATCGAAGTCGTCGGTGGTCGCGAAGCCAATGTCAATTTCGATATGCAATCAGTTGCGCGCTTGCTCAAACATGACCGGATTACTGTGCGCCGCTCCGAGCATACGATTACCTTCCTGCATCCGGAAGGCTGGAATTATTACGATACCTTGCGCGAAAAGCTGCATTGGAATGAATATCCGTCGGTAGAAGGACGCTTGAAATAAACATGCTGCGCACGCTCTCCATCCGTGATTTCGTTATTGTCGATGCCATCGAACTGGAATTTTCGCCTGGTTTTTCCGTCTTCACCGGCGAAACCGGCGCGGGTAAATCCATCCTGATCGACGCGCTGGCGCTTGCGCTCGGCGGACGTGGTGATGCCAGCGTGGTACGCGAAGGTGCTACCAAGGCCGATATTACGGCCGAGTTTTCCAGCAGTGCCGAGCTGGATGCATGGCTCGCCGAAAACGAATTCAGCAATGAAGACGGTGGCGCATTGCTACGTCGCGTCATCGACAATGCCGGTCGCTCCAAAGCCTTTATCAACGGTATCGCCGCTACCGCCACGCAACTGCGTGAGCTGGGTGAACAACTGGTCGACATCCACGGCCAGCATGCGCACCAATCCCTCTTGAAAACTGATGCACAACGCGTGTTGCTGGATAACCAGGCTGGTTTGCAGGATGAGGTGAAGGCAGTAGCCGCCGCGTATAAAGCCTGGCGTGCGCTGGCGCGGCAGCGTGAAGAATTCGAAACTAATGCCAAGAATGTTTTGCTGGAGCGCGAGCGCCTGGAGTGGCAAGTCGGCGAGCTGGAAAAGCTCGCAGTCAAACCGGGTGAGTGGACCGATATCAGCAATGAGCATAGCCGGCTGTCACATGCCGCCAGCCTGATCGAAGGCGCACAAGAAGCGCTCAGCCTGATATCCGAAGCCGATACGCCGATGCTGTCGCAACTGTCCTCGCTGAATACCCGTTTAGGCAAACTGGTCGATCTCGACGCAGGCTTGCAACCGGTGCTGGACGCGCTGGAGCCAGCACGTATCCAGTTGCAGGAAGCGGTCTATGCACTGAACGATTACCTGAGCCGGGTTGAACTTGATCCGGCGCGCTTGCGCGAAGTAGAAGTGCGTCTGGAAAACATTCATTCGGCCTCACGTAAATTCCATGTCGCAGCCGATGATTTACCGCAGGAACTGGAAACGCTATCGGCGCAGCTGAAGCAACTGGCCGATGCCAGCGACCTCGATGCCTTGCGTGCGCAGGAAGAAAAATTGAAAGCTGTGTACACCAGTGCAGCGCAGAAGCTGACCAAGGCGCGCAGCAAAGCTGCCAAAGCGCTGGGCGATGCGGTGACTGCAGCGATGCAGGATCTCAGCATGAGCGGTGGCAAGTTCGCGATTGCCTTGCAGCCATGCGAACCCGCTTCATATGGACTGGAGCAAATTGAATTCATGGTGGCTGGTCATGCCGGTACGACGCCGCGGCCACTGGCCAAGGTCGCGTCGGGTGGCGAGCTGGCGCGGATCGCGCTGGCAATTTCCGTCATCACCTCAAGTGCGACTGCGACGCCGACATTGATTTTCGATGAAGTCGATAGCGGCATAGGCGGTGGTGTGGCGGAAGTGGTAGGCCGCCTGCTGCGTCGCC
>JBEBUE010000299.1:0-4249 GCA_040393485.1 Herminiimonas sp. | reverse complement strand
GATATGTATAAAGACGGGATCGATATCAGCACGATCCAATGGGCAGCGCACTAATATCGTTCTCGTTCCTGTCGCTGAATGGCAGGGATAAGGCTTAATAAGGAGTATCAAAATGGCTTACTCAGACAAAGTTCTCGATCACTACGAAAATCCACGTAACGTGGGTGCCTTCGATAAAGGTGATGAAACCATCGGTACCGGCATGGTCGGTGCACCGGCTTGCGGCGACGTAATGAAATTGCAAATCAAGGTCGGCGCTGACGGCGTGATCCAGGATGCCAAGTTCAAAACCTACGGCTGCGGCTCGGCGATTGCTTCGTCGTCGCTGGTAACCGAATGGGTCAAAGGCAAAACGCTGGATCAAGCAATGTCGATCAAGAATACGCAAATCGCAGAAGAGCTGGCTTTGCCGCCAGTCAAGATTCACTGCTCAATCCTGGCAGAAGATGCGATCAAGGCAGCAGTGCTGGATTACAAAACCAAGCACGGCGTAGCTGAATCGAAAGAAGCGGCTTAAGCTTGTTTAAGCGTCTGTGCAGCGCGTGTCCTTGCGGATGCGCGTGGCACAGTCCGGACAATCTTTTAGAGCAAAGATCATGGCAATTACACTGACTGAAAAAGCAGCGAAGCACATTACTCGCTATATGGAACGGCGCGGCAAGGGTATCGGCCTTCGTTTCGGCGTGCGCACGACCGGTTGTTCCGGTCTGGCCTACAAGCTGGAATATGTGGACGAAAGCGCGAATGAAGATAGCGTGTTTGAATCGCATGGCATCAAGGTCTTTGTCGATCCGAAAAGCTTGCCGTACATCGACGGCACCGAGCTGGACTTTGCACGTGAAGGTCTGAACGAAGGTTTTAAATTCCGCAATCCGAACGTCAAGGATGAATGCGGTTGCGGCGAAAGCTTCCGTATTTGATTGCTGACTGCAGGAGCATTTGCGCTCCGGCAGGAATGCCTTCTTTAGAGAGAGCCTGTCGAATGTGTGCAGGCTTTTTTATTTAATAAACCGGATATTCCCTGAGTATTCACTGATGCGATGTATCGCGTCGCACTAAAAGCCAGTCCATAGCCAGCGCACAAGAATGCAAAACCACTTCGAACTCTTCCACCTGCCGCCGCGCTTTGCCGTCGATCTGAAGGCTCTGGATAGCGCCTATCACAGCGTGCAGGGCCAGGTTCACCCTGATAAGTTTGCGCATGCGTCAGATGCTGAAAAACGCGTGGCGATGCAGTGGGCGACTCGGGCTAATGAGGCCTATCAGACACTGAAGAGCCCGTTCAAGCGCGCGGCTTACATGTGTGAACTGAATGGCGTCGATCTGCAGGTCGAGTCCAATACCGCGATGCCGGTTGAATTCCTAATGCAGCAAATGGAGTGGCGCGAGGCACTGGATGACGCACGCGCGCACAAAAGCAGCGAAGAACTGGATGAACTGGACAGCGCGATCCGCGCGGCACGCAAGACCACGGTAGCCGAGATCGGCACTTTGCTGGATGCGAACGACTATACACAGGCGGCAGGACTGGTGCGTCAGCTGATGTTCCTGGAAAAATTTGCCGAAGAAGTTTCTTATGCATTGGATGCCTTGCAGGACTGATAGGGCAGCGCAGCCAGTGCAGTAAAACCGATTAATGCGCGTAGCTAGTAATCACGCGCTAACGATGATGGCCGTAGCATGACCGTCATCCCATCTTGAGATAAGTTACAAACGAATATGGCTCTTCTTCAAATCGCCGAACCTGGCATGTCTACCGCGCCGCATCAACATCGGTTGGCAGTCGGTATTGATCTCGGTACTACCAATTCCCTGGTCGCGACAGTACGCAACAGTATTCCTGAAGTATTGACTGACGAAGAAGGGCGTGCCTTGCTGCCGTCCGTCGTGCACTACATGAAGAACGGTCACGCGCAAATCGGCTACAAGGCGCTGGCAGCCCAAAATACTGATCCAAAGAATACGGTAGCGTCGGTCAAGCGTTTTATGGGGCGCGGTTTGAAAGACATCGCCTATGTCGAAAACTTGCCTTACGATTTCCTCGATACACCAGGCATGGTGCAGTTGAAAACCGTGGCCGGTGTCAAAAGCCCGGTCGAAATTTCCGCCGAGATCCTCGCCACTTTGCGTCAGCAGGCAGAAGACGCGCTGGGCGATGAACTGGTCGGTGCGGTGATTACCGTACCTGCGTACTTCGATGATGCGCAACGTCAGGCGACCAAGGATGCAGCCAAACTGGCTGGCCTGAACGTCTTGCGCCTGTTGAACGAACCGACCGCTGCTGCGATTGCCTACGGCCTCGACAATGCGTCTGAAGGCGTGTTTGCTGTCTACGACCTCGGTGGCGGCACCTTCGACGTATCTATCCTTAAATTGACCAAGGGTGTATTTGAAGTCCTGTCTACCGGCGGCGATTCCGCGCTGGGTGGTGACGACTTCGACCATCGCCTGCTGTGCTGGATCATAGAACAAGCCAAGTTGTCGCCTTTGTCCGATGAAGACCTCAGCGTCTTGATGGTGAAGTCGCGTGAAGCGAAGGAATTGCTGTCGACCAAGGCGGAAACGCGTATCGATGCAGCGCTGGGTTCTGGCGAAGAAGTGCACCTGACCGTGACGGCTGAAGAATTCGTCAAAATGACGCAGCATCTGGTGGCGAAAACCATTACGCCGACCAAGAAAGCGCTGCGCGATGCCGACCTCACCGTGGACGACGTCGATGGCGTGGTGATGGTGGGTGGTGCGACGCGCATGCCGCATATCCGCAAGGCAGTCGGCGAGTTTTTCCAGGCCACGCCGCTGGCGAATATTGATCCCGATAAAGTTGTGGCGCTCGGCGCTGCGGTACAAGCCAATTTGCTGGCCGGTAATCGTGCGGCAGGCGATGACTGGTTGTTGCTGGATGTGATTCCTTTGTCGCTCGGTATTGAAACTATGGGCGGCCTGGTTGAGAAAGTCATTCCACGTAACTCGACCATTCCATGCGCACGCGCGCAGGAATTCACGACCTTCAAAGACGGCCAGACCGCGATGGCTATCCATATCGTGCAGGGCGAACGTGAACTGGTGAGCGATTGCCGCTCGCTGGCACGCTTTGAATTGCGCGGCATCCCACCGATGGCGGCGGGCGCAGCACGCATACGCGTCACCTATCAAGTAGATGCGGATGGCTTGCTCTCTGTTTCCGCCCGTGAACTGCGTTCCGGCGTCGAAGCATCGATCAGTGTCAAACCTTCCTATGGTTTGGAAGACGACCAGATCGCGCAGATGTTGCAGGACTCATTCAAGTCAGCAGATGTTGACATGGCTTTGCGTGCCTTGCGCGAAGAACAGGTAGAAGCAGAGCGCATCGTACTGGCGACGCAATCGGCGCTGTCTGAAGACGGTGGTTTGTTATCGGATGAGGAACGGGAGTCTGTGACCAGCTTGCTGGCCGCCGTGCAGCAAAGCAGCACCGGTACTGACCACCATGCGATCAAGGCTGCAGTGGAAGCCCTGGCGCAGGGTACTGAAGAGTTTGCCGCACGTCGTATGGACCGCAGTGTGCGGACTGCGCTTTCCGGCAAGAAACTGGACGAAATTTGATTCATCGCTCTTCATCCCGGGGATGAAGAGTTGGCAGGCAAAGCAGCTGCGCATTAAAACTTAAACTTTCGAGGTAAACCAAGTGCCCCAAATCGTTGTTCTCCCCCACCATGCCTTGTGCCCGGACGGCGCCGTAATAGAAGCGCCCGCAGGCAAGTCGATATGTGATGTTTTGCTGGAAAATGATATTGATATCGAACATGCTTGCGAGAAATCCTGCGCCTGCACAACTTGCCACGTGATCGTGCGCGAAGGTTTTTCCTCGCTGAATGAAGCCGGCGAAACGGAAGAGGATTTGCTGGACAAGGCCTGGGGACTGGAAGCGTCATCGCGCCTGTCATGCCAGGCCATCGTCGCGGAAGAAGACCTAGTGGTTGAGATTCCGCGCTATACAATTAATCATGCCAGCGAAAATCACTAAAACTTATTGCCGGGAGAGCTGATATGAAATGGACAGACACCATCCGCATTGCGGAAGAATTGAACGATAAATTCCCAGACATCGATCCTTTGACGATACGTTTTACCGACTTGCATCGCTGGGTATGTGAACTGGACGGTTTTGACGATGCGCCCGATCATTCCGGCGAAAAAATCCTCGAAGCGATCCAGATGGCATGGATAGAAGAATCGAAGTAATCACTTAATTGTGACGAAAAAAAAGCGA
>JBEBUE010000298.1:0-4261 GCA_040393485.1 Herminiimonas sp. | reverse complement strand
AAGGTGTGCATCGGTATTCATATTGCTGCGCCTGGTTTGGGTATCAAGCGTGACGATGCACTCGACGTGATTGCGCGTCAACGCTTGTCTACCGTGTATATGCCGGGTGACAAGATCACGATGCTGCCGGATGAACTGGTGGAAGAATACACGCTGGCCGAAGGCCGGGTTTGTCCTGCGCTATCGCTGTACGTTACGCTCGATCCGAGTGACTGGTCCGTGATAGCGAGTGAGACACGCGCTGAACGCGTGCCTATTGCTGCCAACTTGCGCCACAATGATCTCGATGCCTATGTCACCGAAGATAATCTGGCTGCGGACGCTGGCGATTATCCGTACAAGGAAGATATCGCACTGCTATGGAAGTGGGCGCAGGTGCTGGAACAAGGACGCATGGCCAAACGGGAAAGCTTTGGTTTGCGGCCGGAACAAAACAATCGCGTCGATTTCAACTTCTATGTCGAGAATGACGTGGTGTCGATTCAGCGTCGCAAACGCGGCGCACCGCTGGATAAAATCGTCGCCGAACTGGCGATCTTGACCAATAGCAGCTGGGGCAAGTTATTGCACGAGCATGGCGTACCGGGTATTTACCGTGCGCAGGGCGGTGGCTCCGGCAACGGTTGGGCGGCAAAAATGCAGGTACGCATGCAGACACATGCAGCGCCGCACCAGGGGCTGGGTGTTGATCAATATGCGTGGAGCACTTCGCCTTTGCGCCGCTACACCGATCTCGTGAATCAATGGCAAATCTTGGCATGTATAGAGCACGGTGTGACTGCACCTCTGGTCGCACCATTCAAGCAACGCGATGCGGATCTGTTTGCGATTGTGTCGGCATTCGATGCGGCATATAGCGCGTACGGCGCATTCCAGGCGGACATGGAGCGTTACTGGTGCCTGCGCTGGCTGAGTCAGGAAAAAGGCGCAGCCGAAACACTGAAGGTAGAGGCCGCGGTCTTGAAGGAAGAGATATTGCGCCTGATGGATATACCATTGGTCATCAAGCTCTCGGGTATGCCGCAGCTGGCGCGCGGTTCGCAGGTCAAACTGGATTTGTTGCGCTGGGATGAAGTAGACCTGACTGTGGAGGCGCGCTTGCTCGACATTATTCAGGATGCCGGTGCTAATGCGGCAGCGGCAGGGGAGCTGGATGAGGATATGACTGACGAACTGATGGAAGGCGATGCAGAGCCAGTGCCACTGGAGCCTGAAGTGCAGGAGCATGCGAATATCGAGCCCACGCACGAAGGTAATGCGAATCCGTAGCGGCAGAGCAGCTTTGCCGTAAAATTCATTCTTTTAAATACTATTTCCAAACGCCTGCACGTGAAGTCTCTTTTCCAGAACCGCTTTTTGACTGCTGCCGTCACGATTTCCGTGCTGGCGCATGCGGCGTTGCTGGCCGTGCACTTTACGCCGCCTGAAGCCTTCAAGTTCAAACCGACCGATCCCGGGCTGGAAGTCATCCTGGTCAATGCCAAGCATGACAAGCAACCCTTGAAGGCGGATGCGCTGGCGCAGGCGAATCTGGATGGCGGTGGCAATGCCGATGCCGGTCGTGCCAAATCGCCTTTGCCCGATTTGCGCAAGAGCGAGGATGGCGACAGTGCGAAGGCGGCACGTCGCAAGATAGAAGAACTGGAGCGGCATCAGCAAAAACTGCTGGCGCAGATGACGCAGAAAACACCTGTACACACGCCGAAAGTCAGCGATGTAGAACCGGTGAAGGATGTGCCGATACAGCGTAATGCGACCGATATGCTGGACAGCGCAAAGGCATTGTTGCGACGCGAAGCGGAAATCTCGCGCAGCATCGAGGAATACAACAAGCGTCCCAAGAAAACCCAGGTCACGCCGAATACGCGCGAAGTGGGCTATGCCGCCTATTACAAAGCCTTGCAGGATCGCATAGAGAAATACGGTACGTTGAACTTCCCGCAGAAAGACGGCAAAAAACTCTACGGGCAACTGGTGGTATCGATTCCTATCTTCCAGGACGGCACCATCTATATGAAAGAAGGCGGAGCCCGGGTCGAACTATCATCGGGGAATCCGGCGCTGGACCAGGCTGCATTGAACATCGTGCGTCGTTCCGCGCCCTTCGGCAGGTTCCCGGATAATATGCGTTCAGTCGGCAAGGATGATGTGTGGGAAATTGTGACGCGCTTTAACTTCACGCGCGACGATGCATTGCAAACCGAAACACGAGGGCAATGAGTGAGCACGAAGACAGATCAAACTACGACGGCGGATCAATACGCAGTGATCGGTAATCCGATTGCACACAGCAAGTCACCCAATATACATGCGCGCTTCGCAGCGCAGACGCAGCAGGATTTGAAATACGATCGCTTGCTGGCACCGCTCGACGGTTTCCTCGCGACGGTGCAGGAGTTTGTCCGCGCAGGTGGCAAGGGTTTGAATGTAACGGTACCGTTTAAGCTCGAAGCCTATGCAATGGCGACGCGCCTGACCGAACGTGCCCGCGCGGCTGGAGCGGTGAATACCCTGAAATTTGAAAACGGTGAAATGCTGGGCGATAACACCGATGGTGTTGGCCTGGTAACCGACATCGTGCGCAATGCGGGTGTGGCCGTCACAGGCAAAACAGTACTGTTGCTGGGAGCAGGCGGTGCGGCACGCGGTGTGATCCTGCCGTTGCTGCATGAAAAACCTGCGCGCCTGGTGGTCGCCAATCGTACCCATTCCAAAGCGGTAGAGTTGGTCGAACGCTTTGCACCGCAGCCATGTCTGGAGGTCAGTGATTTTGGCGTGCTTGATGATGTTTTCGATATCGTGATTAACGCGACGGCCGCGAGTCTGGCATCAGAAGTGCCACCGATCTCGCCGCGCGTTTTTGCGCCACGTACTTTGGCCTACGACATGATGTATGGCGCTGCGCCGACTGCGTTCATGCAGTTTGCTACACAGCACGGTGCTTCTGCACGTGATGGCCTGGGCATGCTGGTGGAGCAGGCTGCGGAATCGTTTTATCTGTGGCGTGGGGTGCGGCCTGAGACCGCTGCCGTGTTCGCGGAACTGCGCGACAAACTTTAAAGAGCGCAGTATCCTGCGTTTGTACCTGTCCTTGCTTTTTCGACGCTTTTTCCAAATCAGCAGACTGAATAAAAATGAAAATACTGCGCAAGCTGCTATTTTGGCTGATCGTTGTGCCGGTGCTACTGGTGTTGTTGGTGCAACTGTATTTCTTCCTGCAGATCGGCTGGTGGGTCAACCATAACCCTGATTCGACCAGTTTCATGCGGCACCAGCTTTCCATCCTGCAGGAAAAGAATCCGAAGGCGCAGCTCAAGCAAAAATGGATACCCTACAACCGTATATCCAATAACCTGAAGCGCGCCATCATCGCATCGGAAGACTCCAACTTCTCCGAGCACGAAGGTGTGGATTGGGATGCCTTGCAAAAAGCCTACGAAAAAAATATCAAAAAAGGCAAGGTTGTGGCCGGAGGCTCTACCATCACGCAGCAACTGGCAAAAAACCTCTTCCTCTCCGGTGAGCGCAGCTACCTGCGCAAGGGTCAGGAAGTCATCATTACCTATATGCTGGAATACTGGATGGACAAGGAGCGCATCTTTGAAATCTATCTGAACGTGGTCGAGTGGGGTGTCGGCGTGTTTGGTGCCGAAGCTGCCGCCCAGCATTATTACGGTGTATCCGCAGCGCAACTCAGTGCAGCGCAAGCTGCGCGATTGGCGGTCATGTTGCCGAATCCGCGTTTTTACGACGCTCACCGCGGTACCGCTTACCTGGCGCGCCGTACTGATCTGATCCTGCGGCGCATGAACTCGGCGGCCTTGCCTTGAGCGCTTACACACAGCGGTCATATTGCCTGTGTAAAAGACTGGTTTAGGGGTAAGGTGGTGCAGCTTATACAGTTGCGGAAAAATTGCTGCAGTGCGCGATTCGCGGCTTGCTAGCCGTTAGACTTATCAGTACACTTGCGCTGTTTTCGTTTCCGGAGCCCTGAATTGGGTAGTCCTACTTATAGTTGTCCGCCGTCTTGCGACGGTCATTCCGCGAGATAGTGCTTTAGCGATCACCTTCCTTTAGCGCCTCTCGCCGGATACGGTGAGTGGTCGCGTCCTGGCCTGTGTAATTTGTTGCATGGCCGCGTTCCCTCAAGAAATTAATAAACTGCAGAGTTGGCGCTGCAGGATATGTTGTGTGTTGCATCAATCATATTGGTGTTTCCAGCGCGACAGGGAGAGCTTATGATCAATGTATTTGTATTGCA
>JBEBUE010000297.1:0-4268 GCA_040393485.1 Herminiimonas sp. | reverse complement strand
TTGTCGAGTATATTTCTCGATAGCATCGCCAGCGACATTGAACGCCTGAACCGGATCAATCAAACCTTGTCAGTCTTGACCGATGAACAGCGGACGAAAACCCCGTTGCGGCCGATAGAAATGCTGACCATCGCACCGTCTGAGCGACTTGACACAATTGCAAGTCGACACATCAGCAGTCTGCCGCGCCCGGTTCGGATGTTGTTGTCGGGCATCGGCGCTGCCGAAGTACGTGGTGCGGCGCTGGCTTCCTACCTTTTGTTTGAAAAAAGCTACACCTGCGAACTCATCAATCTGGGGCGCAAGGACGCGTTGGCACATAAAACCGAAATCCTGTCATTTTTCTCCTCACAGGACACGGGTGTGGCCGAAAACGCCGAGATCTAAGCAGCAGCCTACCTCGCTCTTGTCAAGCAATTACGTGTTGATTCGGACAACACAACACGTTACTCTCGGGTATTGGGCTCGTTAATTCGAAAGTGCGTGTCGATAGGATGCGTCAATTGTTGAGTAAAGGAATTTCGGTGAAAGTTAAATTCATCACACGTTTTTTCCTGTTTTTCGCTACATTCTTACTTTCTTACAACGCTTTTGCTTTCGATTCCGGCGCACTTGGGGTTGTTTCGGTTCATGAGTTGCCGCGTGAAGCACAGGAAACCATAGCCCTGATACGCCAGGGTGGACCATTCCCTTATGACAAGGATGGCTCTATATTTGGCAATTATGAAAAGGTCTTGCCCCAGCAAAAGCGCGGGTACTACCGCGAATACACTGTAAAGACGCCGCGTGCACGTAACCGCGGTGCAAAACGGATCATTACCGGGGGCGAGAAGACCAGGCCGCGCGAATATTATTACACCACCGATCACTACAGAAGCTTCAAAAGAGTCATAGAGTGAGTGGGGTGTTATGTTGATAATAAATTGCTGGAGATGAGGGAGAGATGAGTTTGTTTAAAACCGTGCCGCTCAATGTAGTGCAGTCGATCCGGGCGTTCCGGGTTGCTGATTTACAGGCTGAAGCCGCGCATCTTGGGCAGCACTTCCTGTACGCACATTGCGCACATGCGACGACCAAGCAGCAAGTATTGGCCGTGATTGCGGAGGCATTCCAGTTCCCTAAGCACTTTGGCAAGAATTTTGATGCCTTGTCAGACTGCCTGACCAGCCTGGCCCATAAGGCGGGTCCGCAACCCGGCTTCCTGGTGGTGTTGGAGCAACTGCCGAATACACCAAAATTCGATAAGGAAGCACGGGAAACCCTGCTTGACGTATTCCGCGACGCGGCTGATTTCTGGGCCGACAAAAAAATCGCATTCCGGGTGTTTTACTCTTTCCAGTAAGTCTTCCTGACGCAGCCGCTGCCAGCTGGCGGCTCGCATCTCTGTCCGTATCCCTCGTATTTACTGCTTTTGAACTGTCCATCTGCCGCCGTCGGCCTACGTAGATAGGCTGAATAGTCTTTTGTTGCGCTGCAGCGCATCGTTCGGACTGGCCTGCGGTACGGTACAATGCGCGCCATGAGAAGAATCGTCATTTTGATTTCCGGGCGCGGCAGTAATATGCGGGCCATCATCCGCGCTGCGCAAAATGAAGAATGGCCGGCACAGATTGCGGCCGTCATTAGCAATAAAGCCGACGCATCCGGTCTGGCTTACGCAGCAGAGCACGGGATCCCGGCCCTGGTCGTCGCGAACAAGGATTATCCGAGCCGGGAAGCCTTCGATGCTGCATTGCAGAGCAAGACCGACTCTTTTGCCCCCGATTTGGTGGTTTTAGCGGGTTTTATGCGTGTGTTGACGACACCCTTCGTCGCGCATTACGCCGGACGCATGCTCAATATCCATCCGTCGCTGCTACCAAGTTTTGTTGGTTTGGCAACGCATAGACAGGCTTTGGCTGCGGGCGTCAAATTGCATGGCGCAACCGTGCATTTTGTTACTGCTGAGCTGGATCATGGTCCCATCGTGGCGCAGGCGGCGGTGCCGGTATTGGCTGACGACACGGAAGAAACCCTGGCCGCCCGCGTGCTGGAGCAGGAACACATTATTTATCCACGCGCGATACGCTGCTTTATAGACGGACGTTTGTCGGTCAATGATGGCGTAGTGCGCATTAGTCCGGACTGAAGCGAAGCTATCTTAGTCCATCGCTTGCCAGCGTAAGGCCCGATGCGGGCACATACGCTGCAATACAAAAATATTTTATGAAGGAATACGCATGAGATTGCCTCCCGCGATCGTTAATAACACCGAAGAAGTATTGCGCGAGATCCTGCGTTTTACCGGTCCCGCCGACGTCACATTGTCGCGCTACTTCCGCGACCATCCGAAGCTGGGTTCGCGTGAGCGCGGTGTGATTGCCGAAGCCGTCTATGGCTTGTTGCGCAATAAAGCGGTGTACACCAGCTTTGCAGAATCCGGTAACGGCCCGACCATGCGTCGCATGACTTTGCTCGGCCTGGCAGATGCCGTGGGCGCTGAATCACTGGGCGGCCTGACAGAGGAAGAAACCGAATGGCTGAACCATGTGATGCAAATTGATCGCACATTGTTGCCTGCGTTGTTGCGTTCCAATTTGCCGCAATGGTTGTTCGACAAACTGTCTGCACGTGATGGTGAAGCAGCGGCGCTGGAACTGGCGCATGCAATGAACCAGCCGGCACCGCTGGACTTGCGCGTCAATGCGATCAAGGCCACGCGTGAAGACGTCGTCAAAGAATTGGCAGAAGCACCCATCCTGTGTGAATCCACGCCGTATGCACCGCTGGGTATCCGCGTCATCAAGAAGCCGGCTTTGCAAAACCTGCCGTTGTTCAAGAATGGCTCTATCGAGGTACAGGATGAAGGCAGCCAGTTGCTGTCGCAAATCGTCGGTGCCAAGCGTGGCGAAATGGTAGTGGATTTTTGTGCTGGTGCTGGTGGCAAGACTTTGTCGCTGGGCGCAACGATGCGCAATACCGGTCGTCTGTATGCGTTTGATATTTCCGACAAGCGTTTGTCCAAACTGAAACCGCGGCTCGCGCGTAGTGGCCTGTCCAATGTGCATCCGGTCCTCATCGCACATGAAAACGATGCCAAGGTAAAACGCCTGGCCGGCAAGATTGACCGTGTGCTGGTCGACGCACCATGTAGCGGCCTTGGCACCTTGCGTCGCAATCCTGACGTGAAATGGCGCCAATCGCCGCAATCGCTGGTAGAGTTAAATGAAAAGCAGGCTTCCATCCTGGCTGGCGCGGCGCGTCTGGTAAAGGCGGGTGGTCGTCTGGTCTATGCAACCTGCAGTATTCTGGATGAAGAAAATGAAGCCATCGTGGCCAGCTTCCTGGCATCACGCGACGATTTCGTTTTGATTCCGATGCGTGACGTGCTGGCTGAGCAAAAGATAGATTTGAAGATGGATGATTATCTGAAGCTGTCACCGGCCTTGCATCACACCGATGGATTTTTCGCGGCGGTACTCGAACGTAAAAAATAAATGAAACAAAACCTGCTATCTACTCTCTGGGCTGATTTGTGGACTGACCTGGGCATACCCGGTCTGCGCTGGCAAATTGTTGCGGTAGTACTGTGTTTTGCATTGGGTTGGGGTATCGCACGTGTGGTGCGCAGCCTGCTGGCGACACAAGAGCCACAGCAAAACGCTTTACGCAGGTTGGGAGTAGAAAGCTTTACGCGGGTTTTGTGGCCGATGTTGACCTGGCTGCTGCTGGCTATTGCCAAAGCAGTCCTCGAACGACTGGATGGTGTGGACGGCGTTGATGTCCTGCGTGTTGTGATGCCGCTGGTCGCATCGTTTGCACTAATACGCCTGGCCTTCTATGTCATGCGGCGCGTGTTTGCGCGTGGCGGCAAGGTCAGCTCTTTCGTCTTGCTGTTTGAGCGCAGCTTTGCATCGCTGGTATGGATAGTGGTGGCGCTGCACATCACGGGCGTACTGCCGGACATCATCGAATTCCTCGACGATACTTTCATCCCGCTGGGTAAAAACAAAGTATCCATCCTGACGATGCTGCAAGCCATCGTCTCGGTAGGTGTGACGCTGATCATTGCGCTGTGGGGCTCGGCCCTGATCGAAGAGCGCCTGATGCGACTCGACGGCATGCATTCATCGATGCGCGCCGTGCTGTCACGCATGAGCCGGGCAGTATTGATCCTGATCGCCTTGCTGGTCAGCCTGTCTATGGTCGGCATCGACCTGACCGTACTGTCGGTATTCGGTGGTGCGCTGGGTGTCGGCCTGGGCCTGGGTTTGCAAAAGATTGCCAGC
>JBEBUE010000296.1:0-4274 GCA_040393485.1 Herminiimonas sp. | reverse complement strand
CAGAATCTGCTCGTGCCGGATCCTCAGGACGCCAGCCGGGCGTTCAACATGCAGGCCGGTGAAGTCCGTTCCCGCGGCTTTGAGCTGGAGGCGCGCAGCTCCATCGGTCGCAACGTGAACATCATTGCCGCCTATGCCTACACGGATGCGCGAACCACACAGGCAAGCCCACTGCAGCCGGACGAGCTGGGCAAGCGTTCCATCGGCGTGCCATACAACCAGATGTCGCTGTGGGGCGACTACAGCTTTGGCGACTTCGGGCTTGCCGGACTCAAGGTGGGCATGGGGGCCAGGTACCTGGACAAGACACGCGGCCTGGCCTATGGCGTTCCAGTCTCGCTGCCCGCGTTTACTTTGTTGGATGCCATGGCCAGCTATACCACCGGACGCTGGCGCTTCGCCCTGAACCTCACCAACCTGACCGATAAGACTTATATCGCCAGTTGCTCCTACGGCTGCTTCTACGGCGAGCCGCGCAAGGTGATAAGTACAGCAACTTATCGCTGGTAAGTTCAGCCGGTAAAGGTATGAAGAGAGCCAACAGGGCTCTCTTCCTGCTTACTTCAGGTTTCGCAAAATATCGGCAATGCTGCCAAACATTTCATCAACCTGCTGCTTGTTGATGATCAGCGGTGGTGACAGGGCAAGGATGTCGGCGGTGACACGTGTCAGCAAACCTTTTTCCCAGAATGCCTTGGTAAATAACTCGTAAGCACGTGCGCCGGGTTTGCCGGCGATGCCTTCCAGTTCTATGCCGGCGACCAGGCCGAGGTTGCGTACATCCTTGACGAAGGGCAGGCCCTTCAGGCTGTGCGCCGCTTCTTCAAAATACGGTGCCATCTCGGCGGCACGCTGGAACAGTTGCTCGTCACGATAAACTTCCAGCGTAGCGATTGCTGCTGCAGCGGCCAGCGGATGGCCGGAGTAGGTGTAGCCGTGGAAGAGTTCTATGCTGTCGGCCGGTGCCATTTGCATGAAGGTGTCGTGGATGTTTTCGCGCACGATGACAGCACCCATTGGTACCGAAGCATTCGTCAGTGCTTTGGCACAGACGATCATGTCTGGTTTCACGCCAAAGAAGTCAGCACCAAAAGCTGTACCTAATCTGCCAAAGCCGGTAATGACTTCATCGAAGATCAGCAAGATGCCATGCTTGTCGCAGATCGCCCGCAGTTTTTCCAGGTAGCCTTTGGGCGGCAGGATCACGCCGGTTGAGCCCTGCAATGGTTCAACGATGACGGCGGCGACAGTCGACGGATCGTGCAAGGCCAGCAGGCGTTGCTCCAGTTCATCCGCCATTTCTGCGCCATGCAGCGGCAGGCCGCGCGAGTAAGCATTTTTAGCGATGTTGAGCGGATGACGCAAATGGTCAGCTGCGAGGCCGGGGCCGAATTGTTTGCGATTGCCGGCGATGCCACCGACTGCGATGCCGCCGAAGCCGACGCCGTGGTAAGCGCGTTCGCGACCTATCAGCCGGGTGCGGCCGGCGTCGCCACGTATGCGATGGTAGGCGAGGGCGATCTTCAGGGCGGTGTCGACGCCTTCGGAGCCGTCATTGCAAAAGAAGACGCGGTTCAATCCTGCCGGTGCAATGTTTGCCACAGCACTCGCTGCTTCAAAGGCCAGCGGATGGCCGATCTGGAACAGCGGCGCGTAATCCATGGTCGCGGCCTGCTTTTGTATTGCTTCAGTGATCTTGGGATGGGCATGACCCGCATTGACGCACCACAGGCCGGCGGTGCCATCCAGGATCTGCCGCCCATCATCGCTGGTGTATTACATGCCCGACGCACTGACTAACATGCGCGGGCGAGCCTTGAACTGGCGATTGGCGGTGAAGGGCATCCACAAATGGGAAGTATCCAGCGACTGCGTCATAAGCCGTGCTTTCTTTAAGGAGTTACAGCAATATTAGTACGTTTGCTGCAGGCACGGAAGATGATTGCGAAGATGGGTTTTACTTGCGGGCGATGCGTTTGAGCAGGCGCATGAAGCTGCTGACGACGGGAATTTTTTCGTACAGTTCTTCTGCCGCGTCCCAGTAGTCGCGGTGGTAGCTAACCCGCCCATCTGGCGCGAAGCGAAAATGGGTTGCGCCGCGTATGCATTGTTCTTCGCGCGCGTAGCGGCGCATATAGAACAGGAATTCCCAGGTCATGAATGCGCTGTCGCCTTGCAGCACGGTCGAGGTGATGACGAAGCGCGGGTTTTCGACCTGGGTGAACATGTGTACAAAGATTGGTTTGATAGCGGCCAGGCCGTTTACCTCATTAAACGGATCCTTAAAGCTGGCATCCGGCGCATAGATGTTCTCTAGCTGTTCCTGCGCGGAGCTTACTGTCAGTGTTTCAAAAAAATGCACGACACGTTGCATATCGGCGGCGTAACTCAGCTCGCTAGTGGTGCCATCGTTCATAGCCCGGTTCCTTTGTGGATGATCCAGAAGTAGAGGCGGTAAGGCAGCAGGCGCAAAAGGCGCAAGACATTACTCAGGCGTTTCGGGAAGTGTATATGGAAATCACCGCGCTCCATGCCGCGCACGATTTCTTTTGCAGCATCGGGTGAGGTCATTAAGGCTGGCATGGGGAAGTCGTTACCGGCAGTTAGTGCAGTATCGACAAAGCCCGGATTGATCATATACACGCCTATGCCGCGCGGCCGTAAATCGAGGTATAGCGATTCGCATAGATTGATGAGTGCCGCCTTGCTTGGACCGTAGATCAATGCTTTTGGCAAGCCACTATAGCCAGCGACGGAGGAGACGATACCGATGGCGCCATGACCCTGTGCCAGCAGGCCCGGCAGCACTGCGTCCAGACAATTCAGCGGACCATGCAGATTGAGTTCCAGCATGTTTCTGGCGATGGTCAGGTCGAAGCTGTCGGCGCGCATTTCATTGTAGGCACCGGCCACGATCAATACGATGTCTACGCCTTGCCATTCCTTAACAATTTGCGCATGGGCTGCCTGCACGCTGTCCGGATCGACTATATCGAGTCCGGCTACCAGCGCGCGTGGATGGAAGTTTGCAACTGTGTGCAGCAAATCCACACGACGTGCCGATAGCGCCACGCGCGCGCCTTTCGCCAGTAATAAACGGGCCGTTTCTGCTCCTATGCCGCTCGATGCGCCTATGACCCAGACGCGTAGATGGTCCCAGTTTGTAATGACGGGATTCATTTTATTCTCCGTAGATGTAATTGCTTGTAGCCACTGGATCTGCTCAAGGGCGTTTGTTAAAGGAGAGCGTGACCTGCCCCAATGCGAAGCCGTACTTACTCATCGCGGCACGATTCAGCATGACGCGATCATCCATTTGAAACATCCAGTCATCGAAATTGACTTCATAGACTTTGCCATCTACCGGCAGTGCCAGCACATAGTTCCAGTGCAGGGTATTCCCCGCAGTGACGCCGATTGCTTCACCCACGACATCCGGTGCAGTACCGATATAGCGGTTGGCAGCAACCTTGCGCAGGGTCCAGACGCGCTTTTGCTTGCTGCCGTCTGAGTAGGTGAAGTCCTCATCCAGCGTGCCGACATCGCCGTCCCATTTGCAGCGCATGACAACCGTGAATCGTTTGATGACTTTGCCTGACCGGTCCTGGAACATGCCCCATGCATCCAGCGTACCGTTGAAGTATTGCTGTAAATCCAGCGTCGGTTTTTCGTTTGCATAGTCAGCGATATTGCTGTGGCTGGCACACGATGACAGCAGTAGCAAGGCTAGTACTGCGCAAAATTTTTTCCAGTGTTTCATATTGTTCTCCTTGATCCGTTCCGTTTCAGATGTCGCGCAAGGGAGCGCGCCACAGGATGGCTGCGGCACTGAGTTTCAATGCGCAGGGCAGTAATGCATAGCCGATTGCTAGTGCATGTGCGCCATCACTATTGACCACGCCTGGTACATAGCCGAGTTGCTGCAGTAAAGGCAGTGAAATGCCAGCAGCGAGTGCGAGGTTCATTTTGGTGGCCCAGCTCCAGGCGCCGAAATAGGCGCCTTCGCGCTGGCCGCTATGTCCGGCTTGATGGATGACGGCGGCTAACAGTGCGGGTGGCAGCGCCAGGTCTGCACCCAGGGTCAGGCCGGATAGTATGCAAATCAGGCCGAATGGCAGTGCGGCACCCGCCGACAAGCCATACGCCCAGACAAATGCTGTCGCCGCCAGCAGCATCGCCAGCAGCCATATGCGTGCTTCGCCATGTCGTTTGGCGAGTGCCACCCAGAGCGGCATCGAGCAGGCCGCGGCGGTGAAGTAGAGCATCAGGAACAG
>JBEBUE010000295.1:0-4274 GCA_040393485.1 Herminiimonas sp. | reverse complement strand
GTTCTTTGCGTACGCCTGGCCGCGATTGCTCCACCATGTGTAGCATTCCTCCGTCGTGGTCGGGTGCAGGTGGCGATAGGTGTCGACCAGGCCAACCTCATCGAATACGCGTGACAGCCAGGCACGCTCTTCTGGCAGGAAGCCGGAATTCTTGCGATTGCCTTTGAAATTCTTCAGGTCGATTTCATTGTGCGCGATATTCCAGTCGCCGCAGATCACAAACTCACGTCCTTGCGCTTTCAGTTCGAGCAGATGCGGCAGGAAGACATCCATGAAGCGGAATTTGGCTTGCTGGCGCTCTTCGCCTGACGAACCGGATGGGCAATACACCGAAATCACACTCAACTTGCCAAAATCGCATTGCACATAGCGCCCTTCGGCGTCGAACTCGCTGCAGCCGAAACCGATCTGCACGTTGTCCGGTACGGTCTTGCAGTACACGCCGGCACCGGAATAGCCTTTCTTCTCGGCATAGTGGAAGTAGCCGGTATAGCCTTCCGGCGTCAGGAATTCAGGCGTCATATCAGGCGCTTGTGCCTTTAGCTCCTGTACACAGATGTAGTCGGCATCATGCTTGGCCATCCAGGTAAAAAAGCCTTTTTTGGCGGCGGAGCGTATGCCATTCAGGTTGGCGGAAACAATTTTCAACATAGCGTCGTTCAAAAAAATGAGGCGATCAGGATAACCGATTCGTCGTCACGCGGCTTGCCTTCGGGCTGCGAACTGTTGCCACAAGCAGGCATATCCTTTGCATTTACAGGCCTGCAGACCCGATAACGCTTTAAAATGTGGCCTTAGTCGAGCAAATAACGACAATTTTCGTCACTTTTATCCGTTATGGAGTCGTTTTGAACAATTTACGGCAAGAATTCATCAAATTTTCGGTTGAAACCGGCGTATTGCGTTTCGGTGAGTTTGTGACCAAGGCTGGTCGCACATCACCTTATTTCTTTAACGCGGGGCTGTTCAACCAGGGCGGTACGCTGGCGACGCTGGCCGAGTTTTATGCACAGACCCTGATCGATTCGGGCATCGAATTCGATATGTTGTTTGGCCCGGCCTACAAAGGCATCACGCTGGCATCGGCGACCGCTGTAGCGCTGGCGAACAAAGGGCGCGACGTATCGTTTGCGTTTAACCGCAAGGAAGCCAAGGATCATGGCGAAGGCGGCACGATGGTAGGTGCCAAGTTGCAAGGTCGTGTCGTGATCATCGATGACGTGATTTCGGCCGGTACCTCGGTGCGTGAATCGGTCGACATGATCCGTGCTGCCGGAGCCACGCCATGTGCAGTATTGATTGCGCTGGATCGCATGGAGCGCTCAGGTGCAGACAACGCTCTATCCGCACATTCGGCGGTGCAGGAAGTAAGCAATACATACGGCATGCCTGTGGTGTCGATCGGTAATTTGTCGGATTTGTTTGAATACCTGTCGAATGCCGGTGCGGATTCCGAACAGGCGAAATACAAAGAAGCTGTCGCTGCTTACCGCAAGAGGTACGGCGTGGCATAACCAGACTTTTTCCTCGGGGAGTGAAATGAAGGGTGCAGTCAAGACACTGTTTTTTCTCTCGATGTTGATGGCGGCAAGTGCACAGGCAAAGATTTATATGTGCAAGGATGCATCCGGTAAAACACTCTCCTCCGACCGCCCGATTCCGGAGTGCGCCGACCGCCCGGTGCGCGAGTACAGCAACAATGGCAGCAAGCATAAAGACTATGCCGGGCCACTCACCGCCGAGCAGAAGCAAGCTCTGGAGTTGCAACAGGAAAAAGTCAGAGCTGAACAGGCTGCAGCCGCCGAACAAAAGAGAGCCGACCGTGCGCTCTCGGCGCGCTATCGCAGCGAAGACGATATCGCTGCCGCACGCAAACGTGACACTGACCTTGTCAGCATACAAATCACGCAGTACAAAGCGGCCTTGCATGGTGCCGAGAAAGAACAGGCTGCAAGTCTGGAGAAAAATCAAAAAGGCACGCCCTCACCAGGCATGCAAGCAAAGCAGGATCGTGCGGAGCAAAGTGTGCTGGATATGAAGAGGCACATCAAAGATAGCGAAGCTGAGCTGGCACAGATCAATGAAAAGTATGATCAGATTTTGCGACGCTATCGCGAGATTACGAAGACGGCATTGGCACCGTAATTGATGTCTGCACAAAATAAAAAACGCGCTCGTTTGACGGAGCGCGTTTTTGTTTGCCGATTGAATTAAGCAGTCAGTTTTTTCTTCAGCAATTCAGTCAGCTGTGCCGGAGTGGCTTTGCCCTTGCTGGCCTTCATCGCCTGACCCATCAATGCATTGATGGCCTGCTCTTTACCAGCGCGGAATTCTTCGACCGACTTGGCATTCGCTGCCAATACATCGTCGACCAGTTTTTCCAGTGCGCCGCTATCGGAGATTTGCTTCAAGCCTTTGGATTCGATGATCTCATCTGCCAGCTTGGTGCTGTCCGATTTGGCTTCCCACATTGCGCCGAACACTTCTTTCGCAATCTTGTTGGAGATCGTACCGTCCGCGATACGTTGCAACAGCAATGCGAGTTGCGCTGCAGCGACTGGTGCAGCAGCGATCTCTATGCCTTCGCGGTTCAGCGTCGAAGCAACATCACCCATCAGCCAGTTGGCAGCAGGTTTGGCTTGTTCCTTGCCTGCCGCTGCGACGACTGCTTCAAAGTAGTTCGCCATTGCTTTCGATTGCGTCAGGACTGCGGCATCGTATTCCGACAATGCATAGTCACGCACAAAGCGTTCGCGCATCGCACCCGGCAATTCAGGCATCGCTGCCTGCACGCGTGCTATCCATTCTGCGCTGACGACCAGTGGTGGCAAGTCAGGATCAGGGAAGTAGCGGTAGTCATGTGCGTCTTCCTTGCTGCGCATTTCACGGGTTTCTTTTTTGTCCGGATCGTACAGGCGGGTAGCTTGCACCACGCGACCGCCGTCTTCGATCAATTCGATCTGGCGACGCACTTCGTAGTTGATCGCGTCTTCGAGGAAGCGGAATGAGTTCAGGTTTTTGATTTCGCAGCGTGTGCCGAATTCTTTTTGGCCGACTGGACGTACCGAGACGTTGGCGTCGCAGCGGAACGAACCTTCCTGCATATTGCCGTCGCAGATGCCGAGCCAGGTCACCAGTGTGTGCAAGGCTTTGGCATACGCAACTGCTTCAGCAGCACTACGCATATCCGGTTCGGTAACGATTTCGAGAAGCGGTGTGCCAGCACGGTTCAAGTCGATGCCGGTCATGCCCTGATAGTCTTCGTGCAGCGATTTACCGGCGTCTTCTTCCAGATGCGCGCGTGTCAGTTGTACCGAGCGGATTTCGGTTTTGCCGTCGACTTCGAGTGCGAAGGAAACGCGACCGCCTTGTACGATAGGCAGGTCCATCTGGCTGATCTGATAGCCCTTGGGCAGATCGGGATAGAAATAGTTTTTACGTGCAAACACCGAGTGTGGTGCGACGGTTGCGCCGATGGCGAGCCCGAACTGAATCGCGCGTTCAACCGCACCGCGGTTCATCACCGGCAAGGCACCTGGCAAGGCCAGGTCGACTGGCGATGTTTGCGTGTTTGGTTCAGCGCCGAACTGGGTTGGCGAGCCGCTGAAAATTTTTGTCTGGGTCGTCAACTGCGTGTGCGTTTCCAGACCGATTACCACTTCCCACTGCATATATTTCCTTACTCGCTTGTTAGCGTATCAACTTAGCGGATTAATTATTCTTCGCGATGTATCTGGTGCTTATTCTGCAGGCTGGCGCAAATGCCAGTCGGTCGCTTGCTGGTACTGATGCGCGACGTTGAGCAGCTTCGCTTCAGCAAAGTAATTGCCGATGATTTGCAGGCCGACCGGGCGTTTGGAATTCTTTTCGCCCTGACCGAAGCCGCAAGGGATCGACATGCCAGGCAAGCCAGCCAGGCTGGTCGAGAGCGTGAAGATGTCGGCCAGGTAGTTGGCGATAGGGTCGTCTGCTTTGTCGCCGAGATCCCATGCCACTGTCGGGCAAACCGGTCCCATAATGACGTCGCATTGCGTGAATGCCTGTTGGAAATCCTGTGCGATCAGACGACGGATTTTTTGTGCCTGCAGGTAGTAAGCATCGTAGTAACCATGTGACAGTACGTAGGCACCAACCAGGATGCGGCGTTTAACTTCTTCACCGAAACCTTCAGCGCGGGTCTTGCGATACATGTCGGACAGGTCGCTATAGTCCTTCGCGCGATAGCCATAACGCACGCCATCGAAACGGCTCAGGTTGGACGATGCTTCCGCTGG
>JBEBUE010000294.1:0-4287 GCA_040393485.1 Herminiimonas sp. | reverse complement strand
CCCATGTCGCTTCACGGAACACTTCCATCACGCGATCCGGATCCATGATGAAGTCACCGGTTTTCGGTGCATCAGCACGGCGGATCAGCGGCTTGGTCAGGCGGTGTGGATGGTTGGCGTAATCGAAACCGTAACGGCCTTTAACGCACAGACGCTCACGGTTAGCAGGACCATCGCGACCTTCAACGTAGAGGATCTTGTTGTCTTTGATGTTGTAAGTCAGTTGGCAACCGACGCCGCAGTATGGGCAGACGGAATCAACTTGCTTGTCAGGTACATTCAGCGCGACATCGCGAGCTGGCATCAGCGCGCCGGTAGGACATGCTTGTACGCACTCGCCGCAAGCGACGCAGGTCGATGCACCCATAGGGTCATCCATGTCGAATACGATCTTCGCGTGATCGCCGCGGAATGCCAGGCCGATAACGTCGTTCTCTTGCTCATCACGGCAAGCACGTACGCAACGTGTACATTGGATACATGCGTCCAGGTTAACCGCAATCGCTGGGTGCGAGTAGTCATAGGCAACTTTTTCACGTGCTGTGAAACGTGGTTTGCCTACGCCCATTTTCTCTGCCCATTCGTCCACTTCATTGTGGCGCGTATAGTCAGCTTCCGGCATATCGGACTGCAACAGTTCCAATACCAGTTTCTGCGATTTCACTGCACGTTCGCTTTCGGTATTTACTTTCATACCGTTGGTCGGGTTACGGCAGCAGGAAGGTGCCAGTACGCGTTCGCCATTGATTTCAACGACGCATGCGCGGCAGTTACCTGCTGTGTCCATACCCTCTTTAAAGCAGAGGTGCGGGATTTCTATGCCTTCGCGCTTGGCGACGGTAAGGATGGTATCCGTTGCACGACCGGTCACTTCACGGCCATTCAACTCAAACGTAACTGTAGGCACTTCGAGCTGTGCCAATTCGCTTCGGGTAATTGCGTTCATTATCTTTTCACCTTAATCCGGGGCTACCTGCTTAAGCCAACTCATGCGGGAAGTACTTGACGACACAGTCGATAGGGTTAGGCGCAGCCTGACCCAAACCGCAGATCGACGAGTCACGCATCACTTGCGACAAATCTTCCAGCAGACCGACATCCCACTTCGGTTTTTTGATCAACTCTGCAGCCTTCGCAGTACCGACACGGCACGGTGTGCATTGACCACATGATTCATGCTTGAAGAAGTCCATCATGTTACGTGCTGCCTGAACCGCTGTATCTTTATCCGACAGAACGATGACCGCAGCGGAACCGATAAAGCAGCCGTATGGTTGCAAGGTATCGAAATCAAGCGGGATATCATTCATCGAAGCTGGCAAGATACCACCCGATGCACCACCTGGCAGGTAACCGTAGAAGGTTTGACCATCCAGCATGCCGCCGCAGTATTCGTCGATCAATTCCTGAATCGAGATACCGGCAGGAGCCAGTTTGACGCCAGGATTTTTTACGCGGCCGGAGACCGAGTACGAACGCAAACCTTTGCGACCGTTGCGGCCGTGCGATGTGAACCACTCACCGCCTTTTTCCAGGATGTCACGCACCCAGTACAGGGTTTCAAAGTTGTGTTCCAGCGTTGGGCGACCAAACAAACCGACTTGCGCCACATAAGGTGGACGCAGGCGTGGCATGCCGCGCTTGCCTTCGATCGACTCGATCATCGCGGATTCTTCACCGCAGATATAAGCACCAGCACCACGACGCAGGAAAATTTCCGGCATGTTGGCGATAGGTGGATTTGCCTTCAGCTTCTCCAGTTCCGCTTCCAGCATGGTGCGGCAACCGTGATATTCGTCACGCAGGTAAATATAGATAGTCTGGATATCGACCGCCCATGCAGCGATCAACATACCCTCGAGGAAACGATGCGGATCTTTTTCCAGATAAACGCGATCCTTGAATGTGCCTGGTTCGCCTTCATCGATGTTGACTGCCATCAAACGTGGGCCTTTTTCGCCACGCACGATGCGCCATTTGCGACCGGATGGGAAACCTGCACCACCCAGACCACGCAGGCCGGAATCTTCCATGGTTTTGATGACGGACTCAACATCACGCTCACCGGAAACACATTTTTTCAGCAGCGCGTAGCCACCTTCATTTTGATATGCATTGAAGTCAGTAATCGTGCCTTCAGCCTGTACGATTTCTTTCTTCTCAACAGCAGTTTGCACAGCTTCGCAAGTTGCATTGATAACTGGATTTTGTCCAACCACAGCAACCGGAGCCTGTTCGCAACGACCGACGCAAGGTGCAGCGATAACGCGCACTTCTTTGCCCAGAATTTTTGGCAGTTTAGCCAGCAAGTCTTTCGCGCCAGCCATTTCACATGACAAACCATCACATACGCGTACGGTCAATGCCTGCGGCGCAACGCCACCTTCTTTAACGATATCGAAGTGATGGTAGAAACTCGCCACTTCATATACTTCAGTTTGTGCCAGACGCATTTCTTGCGCCAAAGCAGCCAGATGGCTCGATGCCAGATGACCGAATTTGTCCTGGATTTTGTGCAGATGTTCAATCAGCAAATCTGCCTGACGCGACTCGTCGCCCAACAGTTCACGTACTTCAGCCAACGCAGCAGGATCAACCCGACGACCTTTAGGCGCCTGGCGCTTGCGCTCCTTCGTATTGACTACTTCTTGCACTGCAATGGGAATGACTTTGTGGTTCATGATTGTTCCTAATCAGCTTATAAACCCTGACAGTTATCAGGGTCATCTCATCGTGTCGTTCTTGCCTTACTACGCTTTCCTGCACTGCGAAGTCCGTCTTTCTACTTCAGACCGCTCAACTCTCGCCAACCTTATTGCTTTTATATACTCGCGCCCCCGACATCAAGGAATTACCTCTTTTAGACGCTACATATGCTTATGTTTGCATAGCATTTCACGCCTTAGATGCTGGATATATGCTTTTTTTAGCATATGTAGACACTTTTGGGACGGGCGTATCTTATCGGCGCGCCCTAGCCCCTACATTGACCAAGGTCAATTTTCTACATGATTTATAGTACATATGGCGCCGCCCCCATTAAAAACGATAGGAAAAGCTCGCTTCTCCCCTTAATTCCACCGTAAAAGGAATCATTCTCATTTGATGGGGCGCTTTTTAGGTTACTTTCGATATGCTAGCGCAAAAAACGGGCGCGCGCTCCAATGCGGGCTTTTATCGGCTGAAATAAACATATATTAAGTTGCGGTTCCAGCAGCGCTCCCCACCGATGTCCACTTATGATCGCTACGACCTTCCGATTTCTGCGCGTCAAATAAAAAAAGCCCCTCCCGTTAGGGAGAGGCTTTTTTTGTAGCGGAGGTCTGCTTACAGACCGCTAGCTGTGCAATTACGAAATAACTTTTTCTGCACGCAGAGCTGCGATGTCTTCTGCACTGTAACCGAGTTGACCCAGAACTTCTTCTGTGTGCTCGCCCAGCAATGGCGAACGTGTCACATCGGTAGGGCTGTCCGACAGTTTGATCGGGTTACCGACTGTCAGGTACTTGCCGCGTACTGGATGATCCACTTCAACGATGGTGCCTGTTTCACGCAGCGACGGCTCTTCAGCAATTTCTTTCATCGACAAGATCGGGCCGCAAGGGATGTCGAACTTGTTGAGGATGTCCATCGCTTCGAACTTGGTCATGGTCTTGGTCCACTCTTCAACTGTTGCGAAGATGTTTTTCAAGTGCGGCAAGCGCGATGCTGGCGTTGCATACTCTGGATCCGTCAGCCATTCTTCTTTACCGATTACTTTGCAGATCGGCGCCCATACTGCACCTTGAGCGATGAAGTAGATGTAAGCGTTAGGATCGGTTTCCCAACCTTTACATTTCAGAATCGAACCTGGTTGGCCGCCACCCGATGCATTACCAGCACGTGGTACCGAGTCACCGAATGGAGTATCCGGATATTGTGGGTACTCTTTCATGACGCCAGTGCGTTCCAGACGTTGTTGGTCGCGCAGCTTGACGCGGCAAAGGTTCAACACGGCATCTTGCATAGGCGCCAGAACTTTTTGACCACGGCCAGTTGCATGACGTTGCAACAGCGCAGCCAGGATACCCAGCGCCAGATGCAAGCCGGTACCGCTGTCGCCGATTTGTGCGCCGGTTACCATTGGTGGGCCATCATCGAAACCAGTAGTGGAAGCCGAGCCGCCTGCGCATTGCGCAACGTTTTCGTACACTTTGCAGTGCTCGTATGGGCCAGGACCAAAACCTTTGACCGACGCAACGATCATTTTTGGATTGAGTTCGTTGATACGTTCCCAGGTGAAACCCA
>JBEBUE010000293.1:0-4301 GCA_040393485.1 Herminiimonas sp. | reverse complement strand
ATCTGGTTCGTCGCAGCACGCTGGAAGAAAGTTATGAGCGCCTGCCGCTGCCATCACAAAGCGAAGAAATCCTCGGCCTCTCGATACGCAAAGTCGTGATCCCGGTTGAAGCTGGCCGAAATCTGGCCGTGCTGCTGGAAGCAGCTGTACGCAACACCATCCTCCAATTGCGCGGCATAGACACCCTAAAAGACTTCATGGTGCGCCAGCAAAAAGCGATGGAAAGCGACGAGTAAGTACTCGCCTGGCCTAAGCAGAATTTTCACAGCGGTACCTTAGTGCCGTGCATGCGGTATCATCACTCCATGCGCATTATTCTAATCACCGGAATCTCCGGGTCCGGCAAATCAGTCGGACTGACCTCCCTCGAAGACGCTGGCTATTTCTGTGTCGACAACCTTCCGCCTACGCTATTACGGGCGCTGGTTGCCACCCGCCAGGAAGAGCACGCGGACAAACTCGCGGTCGCGATGGATGCACGCAGCGCCAACTCGCTGATGGGCTTGCCGGCAGATATCTCATGGCTGCAAAACCAGGGACATGAAGTCAAAGTTTTGTTCCTTACGGCGAAGACCGACTCGCTGATCGCACGTTTTTCCGAAACCCGCCGCAGCCATCCGCTGTCGCACCGCGGTTTCAGCAGCACTGCAGCCGAGGACCGCCGCACGCTGACCGAGTGCATACGCGAAGAGCGCGAAATGCTGTCCGGCGTTGAAGAGGTCAGTCACGTCATCGACACCTCCGGTATGAGCGCGAATAAATTGCGCGGCTGGATCAAAGCCTTGATCGAAAGCGATCACTCACCGCTGACCGTATTGTTTGAATCGTTCGCTTTCAAATTCGGCGTCCCCCTGGATGCAGATCTGGTATTCGATGTCCGCATGCTGCCGAACCCACACTACGACACACAATTGCGTCCGTTAACCGGGCGTGATGCTCCGGTACAGGCCTTTTTGCAGGCGCAGCCGGATGCTACTGCCTTGCTGGCGGATATCCGCAGCTTCGTCGAGAAATGGCTGCCGGCATTCAAAAAAGATAATCGCAGCTACCTGACCGTCGCCATCGGCTGTACTGGCGGCCAGCATCGCTCGGTGTATATGGTGGAACAACTGGCAGCGCATTTCCGCGCACACGAACACGTTATCCTCAGGCATCGCGAACTCGACTGATCGCTTACCTGTCCAAGTAGCATAAGCCACCACCCCGAACATCCATTTCTCATGCCTGAAACCGAATACTGGCTTCCGCTCTTCCCCCTCAATACCGTGCTCTTTCCAGGCGGCATACTCCCTCTTAAGGTTTTCGAAACGCGCTATATAGACATGGTGCGCGACTGCATGAAGCGTGAAAAGCCGTTCGGCGTGGTCCTGATCAAGTCGGGACAGGAAATCGGCGAAGCTGCAGTACCTGAAGATGTCGGTTGCATGGCACACATTACTGACTGGGATGCACCGCAGCTCGGCGTACTTTTGCTACGTACGGAAGGTGGTACACGTTTCCGCATCCTGGAAACACGTGTACACAAGGATCAGCATCTGGAAGCACGTATACACATCATGGGACACGGCGGCCCCAGCACCCTGGCGAAAGAACACGAAGGCTGCGCCAACACGCTCAAGCTGGTGATACACGATATCAATGTCAAAGGACGTGCCGAAATAGGTGCGGAATTTGAAAGCCCGTTCACCGAAACCTTGCATCTGGATGATGCCGGTTGGGTCGCTAACCGCTGGTGTGAAATTCTGCCGATACCGCTAAAGGCCAGACAAAAATTGCTGGAAGTCGATGATGCGCAAACCCGATTGACCATCATCCAGCAGTACTTGCAGCAACACGAAATTATCTGAAACGAAGAGGATTTACTGCGTCAGCAAATCCGGCTCACGAAACACCGACAGCAATAATTTTTTGACTGGCGCAGGTAAAGGTGCATCGGCCATTCTTGCGATCGGATACCAGCCGTATGCATCTTCGCCCGCACGCTGCAAGCGACGTTTCAAAGCGATGTGATACGGCGTGATGTGCAGTTTGAAATGCGTGAATACATGCGTAAACATCGGCAACTCTTCCTGCCCTGCTGCGACACCGAAACGTGCGACCGCCTGCGCCAGTGCAGTATCGAATCCGGCCTCATCCGCTGTCACCGCAATCTCCGGCAACGATAACAAGCCACCCCAGATACCCTTATCCGGACGCTGCTCCAGCAATACCTCGCCCTTATCCACGATGAGCAACATGGTTGTTTGTTTTTCGGGCACTGCCTTCTTAGGTTTGCGGACCGGCAGTTCGTTGGTACGACCAGTCGCATAAGCAACGCAGCGATGCGCCAGCGGACAACGCTGGCATGACGGACGATTACGGGTGCACAGTGTCGCTCCCAGATCCATCAAGCCTTGCGTGTAGGCTTCCACGCCGCTCTCCGGCAACAAGGCGACTGCACGTAGCCACAATTCATTTTCGACTGCCTTTTCACCGGGATAACGCTCGACGCCAAACACACGTGCAAAAACGCGCTTGACGTTACCGTCGAGGATGGCGGCACGGGTCCCGTAGGAAAATGCCGAGATAGCGGCAGCGGTAGAGCGACCAATGCCGGGCAATTGTTCAAGCAGATCAGGATCGCTCGGAAACACGCCACCATACTCGGCGACTATGGTTTGCGCACATTTATGCAGATTACGCGCCCGCGAGTAATAGCCAAGGCCGCTCCAGTGCGCCATCACCTCTTCCGACGGGGCTACCGCCAGGGAGGCGACGGTAGGAAAAGTTTCGAGGAAGCGCAGGTAATACGGAATCACTGCCGCAACCTGGGTCTGCTGCAACATAATCTCTGAGAGCCAGACACGATATGCATCACGCGTGTTTTGCCATGGCAATGCATGCCGTCCATGCTGCTTTTGCCAGGTGATTACATCAGCGGAAAAGCCGGGATCGGCTAATGCCGCGGCATCAGCCTTGGATGATGGAGCGGAAGGAGCTGCTTTACTACGGGTATCGCTGACTACACGTTTCATCTAAATTCAGGCCGCCGCTTTATAGGAATCCAGCTGCGCCATGATCGCTGTCTTCAATTCATTTTCCAGACGCGTCAACAAGGCACGCTGCGTATCCAGCTCAAATTGCATTTGTTCGAAAGCGAGCACTTTTTCTTCCAAGCTATCGGTTGCCAGGTGAATTTTCTCTATCGATTTCTTACGACGCCTCAATTGCACCTTATGCTCGCCTATCTGCGCTTCCAGCGGTGCCATCACCACTTTCAGCCATGCTTCGACATCGCGATTGGCCTGCAGGAAACTTTGTTTGACGCGTGAGGCGATCGAATCAAAGAACTTTTGCATCAACACGACTTGCGGCGTAGTCAGGATGGTCGCTGCGCCAAATTGCTTGTGGTACAGCTGCTCTATCATCACGATTTCCTTGGTGTACTTATCCAGCGAAAACGGCATCGGAGTCGATAAGGCAAGGCCGTGCTCGGTAGAAAACTTGCGGTACATGACGGACATCATTTCACCAATCTCATCGGTCTTGGCCGCAGACAATTCAAGATTCTGCAGCGCCTCCTCGAAGAATTCCTTTACCGCCTGGCGCAAGCCGGAAGAAAACTTGCTGCGCTCCATTGCATCGCGCGTCTTGTTGATATTGTCTTTCAGGACGCCCATGCCGAGGTGTGTAAACACTTCCGTGGACAGGCGCGCAAATACCGAACGTGTTGCCTGCAGCTTAAACAGGCTGCCATCGAATTCCATCTTTTCCATATCGATGCGCTTCATCATATGCTGCAGGATGGTTTGATTCTTACCGCGTAGGCTTTTAAGCTCAATCAATTGTTCGACGACATTACGCACCCGCGATGACAGCAAAGCTTGCTTGGCAGATGTCAGCTCATTGACCTCGGCCATCAGTTGCGTACGAATGATGTCTTGCTTGGCTGGCAGCAACTCACCGGATAAGGCACTTTCCAGTGCTGGCAAACGACTCTTGGCCAGCAACGCTGTATCGCGGTTAATTTTTCCAACCAGGCCTTTTTGTGCCGACACCGGAAATACCTGGCGTTCCGGCAAATCCAGCGTTTGCGCAACGCTGGCATGCTGCATGCGGATTTGCTGCTCGACTTCGGCCGGACTGCGCAACTCATCCCACATGCTGTCTATCTTATTGAGCACGACCATGCGGCCGGCACCGGTACCGCCTATGTGGTTGCGCCAGATATCGATATCACTCTTGGTCACGCCGGTATCGGCCGCCAAGATGAATAACACGGCATGCGCATTCGGAATCAGGTTCAGCGTCAGTTCAGGCTC
>JBEBUE010000292.1:0-4330 GCA_040393485.1 Herminiimonas sp. | reverse complement strand
GGTATCGCCCGCACTTTTCAAAACATACGCCTGTTCGGTGAAATGACCGCACTGGAGAACGTGATGATAGGGCGCCATGTGCGTACGCATCAGGGTTTGTTCGGTGCTGTGTTTCATCACAAGGCAGCACGGCGTGAGGAAGCAGAGATACGCCAGCGTTCGATGGAGTTGCTGGAGTTTGTTGGCATCGCACAATTTGCCGAACGTACCGCGCGCAATTTGTCGTATGGCGATCAGCGTCGGCTGGAGATTGCACGTGCACTGGCCACCGATCCACAACTGCTGGCGCTCGATGAACCGGCTGCGGGCATGAATGCGACGGAGAAGCTGGGCCTGCGTGATTTGCTGGTCAAGATCAAGGCGGAAGGTAAAACCATTTTGTTGATCGAACATGACGTCAAATTGATGATGGGTTTATGTGACCGCATCACGGTGCTGGATTACGGCAAGCCGATTGCTGAAGGTGTGCCGGCAGAAGTACAAAAAAATCCGGCCGTGATTGAAGCCTATCTGGGAGGTGCTCACTGATGGCGGATATCGTACTGAGCATTAGCGGACTGAAGGTCGCCTACGGTGGCATCGAGGCAGTCAAAGGCGTGGACCTCCAGGTCCGTAAGGGGGAGCTGATTACACTGATCGGTGCGAATGGCGCAGGTAAGACCACGACCCTGAAAGCCATCACTGGTACGTTGCCGAATTGCCGTGTTGAAGGGCATATCGAATATGCCGGTCAGCCGATCAGAGGGTTGCATTCCTTCGAGTTGGTACGCAAAAAACTGGCGATGGTGCCGGAAGGACGTGGCGTATTTACGCGCATGTCAATCCAGGAAAACCTGTTGATGGGTGCATTCACGCGTGATGATAAGGAAGGGATTGCAGCGGATATAGAGCGCTGGTTCGAGGTATTTCCACGCTTGAAAGAACGCGCTGCGCAAATGGCAGGGACCCTGTCCGGTGGCGAGCAACAAATGCTGGCGATGGCGCGTGCCTTGATGAGTCATCCTGAACTGTTGTTGCTGGATGAACCGTCCATGGGTTTGTCGCCCATCATGGTCGAAAAGATCTTTGAAGTTATCCGTACAGTCTCGGCACAAGGCATCACTATCTTGTTAGTCGAGCAAAATGCCAAGCTGGCCTTGCAGGCAGCGAACCGTGCTTATGTGATGGAATCCGGGCTGGTGACCATGCAGGGCGATGCCCAGCAAATGCTCAATGACCCCAAGGTCAAGGCAGCGTATTTGGGTGAAGGCTGATTCCGGTCTTCGCTTTTCTTTTTTCTTCCTATTATGAGTCAACACCAACGCGTATTGCTACGCGTTGGCGGCGGCCTATCGCCTCTCTGGTAGTAAAAATAACAATTGCTTAGAAATCGAAAACTGTAAACATGGTTAAATTTCCAAGTGAGATACCAATGATTTGACCAGACAGAAGTTCAGGCAAAAACTACCGGACTGGCCTCATCATCCTTGTTCATTATTCTTGGGGAGGAGTTGTCATGAAACAGTATGGTGCGGAATTCTTCGGGACTTTTTGGCTGGTGCTGGGCGGCTGCGGTAGCGCAGTATTGGCGGCTGCCTTTCCCCATGTAGGTATAGGTTTGCTGGGCGTAGCTGCTGCCTTCGGCCTGACAGTACTGACGATGGCTTTTGCGATAGGGCACATCTCCGGTTGTCATCTGAATCCTGCGGTCTCCATCGGCTTGTGGGCGGGAGGGCGCTTCCCCGCGAATCAGCTGCTTCCCTATATTGTCGCGCAAGTACTTGGCGGCATCGTCGCGGGTGGCGTGCTCTACGTCATTGCCAGTGGCGCCGCCGGTTTTGACGTCGCGCAGGGCTTTGCTTCCAATGGCTACGGTGAGCATTCACCGGGCAAGTACTCATTGCTGGCAGCGTTGGTGTGCGAAGTGGTGATGACGATGTTCTTCCTGCTGGTGATCCTCGGTGCTACTGATAAACGGGCTCCTGCCGGTTTTGCTCCTATTCCGATCGGCCTCGCATTAACCCTGATTCACCTGATCTCGATACCAGTGACGAATACCTCGGTCAATCCGGCGCGTAGTACCGGTGTTGCCCTCTACGTGGGTGACTGGGCGCTCGGCCAGCTTTGGCTGTTCTGGGTAGCACCGATTATCGGCGCAGTATTGGGCGCGCTGATTTATCGCTGGATAGGTGACGAAAACCAGGCCTGAAGATAATCGGGCTGTTTGCTTCTGGCTGATCTCAAATTAAATAGCCCGGCCCCAAGTGGGGTGTACAGATTGCCATTCCGGAGCGCTTCATGATGAGGCGCTCTTTTTTTGTGCGTTTACTGGTCACGCCGAGGAAAGGGTGCACGAAAAAGATGCGAGAGGTAGTGGCGGGGCAGGCTGCGCGCGCCCAATGGCTATTTGCCTAATTGGTCATAAGTGACATGGCACTTATCGGTTACTGCATCTTTCTGCATATTTTTGATAACTGGCACCAAGATTGCTTAAAGGGGAATGATCAGTAAATTTATGTGGCTCGGCTGCAAACCAGTTTGATCGTTATTTTTCAACCCTTGACAAATGTTTTTATGGGGCTTAACTTACGCCTGAATCTGACATGTCAGTAATAGACATGCTTATTTGAAGTGCAAGAAGTTCTATAACTACACCGGAGATATTTATGAATCGCATCAGCACAACCAGCTCGAGTTTGTCGAGCAGCACCAGGTGGTGGCAGCTTTGTTTTGGCGTAGTCGCCATGATGGCCATCTCGAGTCCGCAATATGTATGGGCATTGTTTACGACTGAACTGACGACTTTGCTCAATGCGTCGCTGACTGAAGTGCAGGTCACTTTCGCGATCCTGATCGTGGCGCAGACATTTCTGTCGCCATTCCAGGGTTTCCTGATCGACAAGTTCGGTCCGCGCATGTTGCTGTCGGCTGGCGCGATTCTGACGGCTTTAAGCTGGGTGCTGGCTGCTTCGGCGACCAGCGTCTGGGGTTTGTACTTTAGCTATGGCCTGTTGGGCGGCGTTGGCACCGGCATTATTTATGTCGGCGTGATCGGGCTGATGGTGCAGTGGTTCCCTGAGAAGCGCGGTTTTGCGGTGGGCATGGTGGCCGCAGGTTATGGTTTCGGCGCGATCATGACGACCTTTGCGATTTCCAGCAGCATCAAGAGTTCTGGCGTTTCCAGCACCTTGATGACCTTTGGTCTGATCATCGGTATCGTGGGCTTCCTGGCAGCACAAGGCATGCGCCGTCCGAAAGCGGATGAAGTGGCAGAACTGGCCGTGCGTCACAAAGCCAGCGATGCGAACAAGGAATCCAAGTACAGCTATAAATCGAGCCAGATGCTGAAAAAGCCGGTGTTCTGGTTGATGTTCATCATGATGACCATGATGTCGACCTCCGGCCTGATGGTGATCTCGCAAATGGGTGCGTTTGCCAAAGACTTTGGCGTGCACGATGCGATGGTATTTGGCATGGCAGCGTTGCCGCTGGCATTGACGATCGATCGCTTTGCGAATGGTTTGACCCGTCCGTTCTTCGGTTGGGTATCAGATCGCATCGGTCGTGAAAACACTATGTTCATCGCCTTCGGTATGGAAGGTGTGGCGATGACCTTGTGGTTGATGACCACGGATAATCCAGTGTTGTTTGTATTGCTGTCGGGTGTTGTATTTTTTGGTTGGGGTGAAATTTTCTCGCTCTTTCCATCTATCCTGACTGACACATTTGGCACCAAGCATGCGACCACCAACTACGGTTTCCTGTACATGGCGCAAGGCGTGGGCTCGGTGCTGGGTGGTCCGCTGGCAGCGATGATGCACGAAGCAACCGGTTCGTGGACACCGGTGTTCATGACGGTCATTGGCATGGATTTCCTGACTGCGTTCCTGGCCTTGATTATCCTCAAGCCTATGCGCCGCAAGTTCCTGGCCAATACGCCGCAGGAAATGGAAATGAATAGCGCGGTTTCTCCTGCGACTGTGCTTAAGTAATACCGTTCTTCCGGAACCTGTGCGGTATCGGTTCCGGAAGGGCGTTGAGGGATTGCCCGGAGTTCGCCGGGCAATGCTATTTTTATTTATCGATTCAGAAGGTTTTTATGCTCAATACTACCCACGCAACACGTGGCATGGCAGTTGCGCCGCATTCATTGGCTGCCCAGGCAGCTCTGTCTGTTTTGCAGGATGGCGGTAACGCCATTGAGGCTATGGTCGCTGCGGCGTCGACGATCGCAGTTGTTTATCCCCACATGAATGGCATAGGCGGTGACGGTTTTTGGGTGGTGTCGGAACCGGGCAAACCGGTCGTTGCGGTTGAAGCTTTTGGCGTAGTCTGTGCGGGTGTCTCGCTG
>JBEBUE010000291.1:0-4350 GCA_040393485.1 Herminiimonas sp. | reverse complement strand
CAATTGCGTAGCCGTTGCATGACGATACAAACGGTAGAGGAATGCGGGATTTTGCAGGGATTGGGGCATGCAGAGGATAGTGAGCCCAAAAACCTCGGCACGCATAGCGGCGGCTGCCATTGAAACTCCGGCCCGATCATATGAGCGGGCCGGATAATGCGGATTACTTCGCTGCTTCTACCGACAAGGCTTCGCCTTCGAGATAGGTGATTTCAACCTGATCGCCGACTTTCACCTTGGACAGTACCTTCGGATCTTTCACTTTCAGCGTGCGGGTTTCATTCACGCCACGTAAGGTGATCTTGCCTTTCTTTTTATCAACCGCCGTCACATCGGCCACCACCTGCACCTGACGTGCGACGACCACTCCTGGTTTTTCACCAGGCTTGGATACGCCAGCACCTTCAGTTTCGGTACGCTCACGTATGCCGTCGCCTTTTTTCTTCAACTCGAGCAAGACGGCTTCACCTACGCGATACACAATCTGATCACCGACTTTGATCTGATCAAAATTTTTCACGCGCTTGCCGACCTGCACCACCACGGTTTCGCCGTTTGCACGCTGCACCGTCATCAGGCGCGCGGCCTGATCCACTGCTGTAATTGTGCCACGTGTGGTGACAGTTTCTCCTACGCCGAGGCTACCCGGCTCTTTCATGACCCGGACTTCCCCCGTAGCGCCGGGCGTTGCCATTGGTTTGTCCTGCGCCATAGCCATATGACCAACACTGCTGGCGGCCAGTAAAGTGATACCGATTAAACGTTTCATCGTAGTATTCCCCTGAAGTTGAACGGATCAGACAATTGCTTATTGCGCTAATTGGGTATTAATTATTGCTTGCCTGCTTTATCCCATTTCCACTTGCCGCCCACTTTGCAAAACACAACGTCGTGGGTGCTACGCAGGGTCAGATGACGATTCTCGACTTTAGCCAGGCGACAATCGGCACGTCCTTGCGGATCTTTTTCAGGTGTGATGCTGCCACTGTTCGAAGCTTTGGGATTTTCCCAGGTGACGGCCTTACCGTCTTCTGCTGTATCGAGCGCCTGGTACAAGGTCTTGAACATCAGGTCGGTATCAGCTTTCTTGAATTTGCTGATGGGTGTGTCTTGCAGGAATCTAAGATTGGACTGCGCATGAACAGCAGATACAGCCGCAGTCATCAAAATACCGGCAACCAGAAATCGCTTCATATTTGCTCCCTTTAGTAATGATGTTGTCGAAAAATAGCGATCTATCGTGCAAACACATAGCCGTACGGGCAGATAGTCCATACAGCTACTATCACAATCTTGTGGGTCTATTCTACTCAAGTAATGATTTAATTGTTAAACAATAAATTGCGGACGTTGACTCATGCTGTGAGCGGTGGTGACTGCAAACAATTTAATACCTCCCCCACACTTGCGGCATCGATCAGGCGAGCACGTGACTGCGGCTCGCACAGCAATGCAGCAATATCTGCGAGTATTTGCAAATGATCACGTGTCGTCTTCATCGGCAGCAGCACGATAAATAAATCCGATACCGGCTGCTCATCCGGTGCAGCAAAGTCTATCGCCTTCTCTAGGCGAACGTAGGCAGCGACAGGCTGGGTAATACCCGCTACTTGTGCATGAGGAATGGCCACACCATTACCCAGTCCGGTCGTATCCATGTTTTCACGTTCATATAATTTTTCATAAACGAGTGCGCGATTGATCTGGCAGCTGCGCTCCAGCAGTTCTGCGATCAGGGCAAAGGCTTGCCATTTATTCGCAGCGCGTACATTCAGAAAGACATTCTCCGACAATAGGTATTGAGCGTAAGTATTCATCACAATAGGCCAGATGCAGTGAGCCCGCGGGCAATCGGCAACCATAGCGTCTATCGCGTAAAAATTTTATAAAAATTGACGCCTTGTATGGAATGTCGGAACATGCGCGCCATTTTTTATACGATGTTTACGTTTTTGCTCCCATCTTTTTAGGAAATTTTTATATCGCACTTGCTAATCTGTTTTGCATCTCAACGACCATGCAGGTTTCCATGAACCGCAGCACCTTGATGCAAGCTGAAGTCCCCATATCCACGACAGACCTTGCAAACCGACATTACCCGGCTTCCCTGATCTCTCTTCACCGCCAGCCTGTTATCGACCACACAGCAGTTGCACCTGCCGCCCCTGAACATCATTCTGAGCAGCAGATGCAAACGCATGAATGCCTGATGCTGATTACCATTAGCGCCGATAGCGTCTCCGAATTCCGACATCTCGTCATGTGTACCTGCGGCGCATGCTTAGTCTTTATTCGCACCGAGCCTGTCGCTCGCGTCAACAAAATTAAGGTCTGGCTCTGCCTCAGCAATCCGGCCAGTGAACTCGTGATGGATGCGGTAATGCGTACCCTGCCCAGCGCAGAGTTCGGAAAAATCACTTACGCCTGATCTCTTGTAAACCTTGATAGAAAGAAGCCACCATGTCCGTTTTTTCGGGTATTTGGGTACCTATAGTGACGCCATTTAAGAATGGCGAAGTCGATCTGGCCGCTGCACAAGCGCTGGCGGATAGTCTGATCAATCAGGGCATACACGGCCTGATCGTGTGCGGAACGACAGGCGAAGCAGCCGCTCTGGATGAGGTCGAACAGGCGGCCTTGCTGTGCGCCGTCATTGCAGTTGCAAAAGGACGCTGCCCGGTTGCCATGGGCATTAGTGGCAGCAATACCCGCGCCGTCGCGGAGAAAGTAAAACGTTGCAACCGATATGCACCGTCGGCCTATCTGTTGTCTGCGCCGTCTTATGTGCGCCCTTCGCAGCAAGGCATTTTGTGGCACTTCCAGGCAATCGCCGCGCAAACCGATATACCCATCATCATCTACAACATCCCAGCGCGTACCGGCGTCAATATCGAAGCAGCGACTATCGCCGCCCTTGCTCAGGACCAGCGTTTTGTCGCGATCAAGGAAAGCAGCGGCCAGCTCACGCAAATCAAGGAAATCATCGAGCACACCAGCCTGAAAGTACTGTCCGGCGATGACAGCATGTTGCTCAGTACATTGATGCTGGGAGGACATGGTGCCATTTCTGCTGCCGCGCACATACGTCCCGACTTGTTTGTCCGTTTATACGACTTGCTTAAAGCCGGGAACACTGAAGACGCTTCCCTGCTATTCAACGCCTTGTTGCCCTTGATACACCTGCTCTTTTCCGAGCCGAATCCGGGGCCGGTCAAAGCGGCATTATCGATGCAAGGAAAAATTCGCGAAACCTTGCGCCTGCCCATGACGCCGATGTCTCCTGATGGCAAGGAGAAACTGGTACGCGTCCTGGACGATGTCATGGCTTTGCAATTCGACATACAGCGGACTGAACCGACAAAACTTATACATCCTGTTTATACGTCTGTTGCATCTTTTTAGAATTTTTTTACATGCTGATGAATAAGCTGACGCTCGGGTTGACAGCTGCAACGTGCAGGCACATCAACTCACTACATTTACAACCAAACTGAAAGGCAGCATGAAAAAAATAATCCTGGCCGCAGCCATTACAGCAAGCTTCAGCGGCAACATCGCATATGCAGAAGACAAGGCAGTAGAAAGTAAACCAGATAATGAAGTCAGCTTTAACGCGGCAGTCGTTTCCGATTATCGTTACCGCGGTATTTCGCAAACACGCTTACAACCGGCGCTGCAAGTCGGCGCCGACTATGTCCACAATCCCAGCGGCTTTTACGCAGGTACCTGGTTATCAACGATCAAATGGGTCAAGGATGGCGGCGGCAGCGGCGATGTCGAAGTCGACATCTACGGTGGCAAGCGTGGTGAGCTGAGCAAAGACATTGCTTACGATCTCGGCGTATTGACCTATGTCTATCCATCCAATGGATTGCGTCCGAACGCCAACACCACTGAAATCTATGGCCAGTTGTCCTACGGCCCTGCATACATCAAGTACTCTCATGCGCTGACCAATCTGTTTGGTTTCGTCGACAGCAAGAACAGTGGCTATCTGGATATAGGTGCCAACATCGACATCAGCAATGGTTATGTCCTCAACCTGCACGCAGGCCATCAAAAAGTTGCAGGTGACAACGCCGGCGTAAGCAACGACCGCCTTAGTTATACTGACTGGAAGCTGGGTGTCAGCAAGGACTTCGGCATATTGACTGGCGCGCTGGCTGTAATTGGCACTGACGCCGACAAATCAGCATATGCATCGCCAGCCAACGGCAAGTTCATGGGCAGGAACGCGCTCATCCTCTCCATCAGCAAGACCTTCTAAGCTGCTGGCCTGCCGGTATCGTTTGCTCATGCCCGGCGGCAAGCTATATCGGCAACAGGAACTGCCGACAGGCAATGAGGTCT
>JBEBUE010000290.1:0-4354 GCA_040393485.1 Herminiimonas sp. | reverse complement strand
CATGGTCGCGTCGAGGTAATCGAGACCTGGCTCTTCAATAAGGATGGCCGCTTCCAGTTGCGCACCATCGCTGAACCGCAAATGGATGAGTAAGCGCTTCATGCTAACGGCTGGAGTGACATGTCTTGAGTAGTGGCTGGCTGTTTAATGCAGTGGCAGGCGCATTGCTGCTGCCGCCATTAAACCTGATTCTTCTATGCGCGCTGGGTTTGCTGCTGCGGCTGCGCTGGCCGCGTCTTGGTATGGCGATCTCAGTACTGGCCTTGCTGGTTTTGACAGTTTGCAGCACACGTTTTGGTTCCGGCTTGTTCGTCGCGCCACTGGAAAAACAAAATCCACCGTTGCAAGCCGGTGATGCTGCAGGAGCCCAAGCTATCGTGGTGCTGGGCGGTAGCCGTATTACTAATGCACCCGAATACGGCGGACAAGATATCCCTAGTGCCATCAGTCTGCATCGCCTGCGATATGCGGCGCATCTGTATCGCAGCACCCATCTGCCGATATTGGTCAGCGGCGGTCGTCCGGATGGTGGCTATACATCAGAAGCCAGTGTGATGGCGCGCGTGTTGAAGGAGGACTTCTCAGTGCCGGTGCGTTGGCAGGAGCCAGCTTCCAACAATACCGCCGAAAACGCGCAGTTATCAGCGCGCATGCTGCGTGCAGCGGGGGTGACGCGCATCTTGCTGGTCACCGATGCGATCCATATGCAGCGCGCAAAATGGATATTCATGCAAACCGGACTGGAAGTCGTGGCAGCACCTACCATCTACATCAGTCACGCAAACATGACCCCGGCCGACTTCCTGCCATCCAGTCAGGGCTTGCAATTGAGCGCTTATGCCTTACATGAATGGCTGGGCCTGGCCTGGTATCGCTGGCGGTATCGCAATCTCGCCAATTGAAACGCGCGAAATAAATTGCGTGGAATAAACATAGCTCGGGCACATAGCCGCGAATCTGCTTAAAATGGCTGGGCTGGTACCAATTATCGGCGTATCACCATCATCATTATTTTCGGGGGCCGCAACATGACTTTGATTGACAGTAAGCGTCCTTCCAAGCTGTATTATTTTTCTGAACGCAATGGCTTAGAGCGTTCCTTATCACTGGGTGAGTTTCGTCTCAGCCCGCCAACGTCAGACCAGATCCTGCTACCTAACGACAGCTACCTGGTGCTGAGCCTGACCAAAACCTGGGACGGCACCTTGTTCGACGCCATGCCCAGCATAGATTCCTATCTGGTGGTGCACGACGCCGAGGAGTTCGGTGAGCGCGTACACCGTGCGGCGCAGAAGGTCTTGCCGAACTGGGCAGGTATCGATGCGGCTATTTCCTATGGCGCACCCAGTCCGCTCGGCAAAATTTTTTCCAAGGCAAAGAACCTCGCCGGTCAAAACGAATGGCGCTTTGCGTGGCGCCCTATGCAAAGCTGGGCTTCGGTCAATCCCGTAGTCATCCAGATCGGCAATATTGAAGATATCGCCGAACTCCATAGCCGGAACGACTGAGTACCCTGCATTCGCGCAAGTCCGGCATTTCCATGAACGGAGCACGATGAAAACACTTACATTTGACGTTGCAATAATCGGTGCCGGTAGCGCAGGGATGTCTGCCTACCGTGCGGTCAAGGCACATGGAAAAACGGCGGTCCTGATAGAGGGTGGGCCATATGGTACGACCTGCGCGCGGGTCGGCTGTATGCCAAGCAAGTTGCTGATCGCAGCGGCCGAGGTGGCGCATGCGGCAGAAGAGGCGCCGGGTTTCGGGGTGCATCCAGGTCCTGTGCGGATAGACGGCAAGCAAGTCATGCAGCGCGTGAGATCCGAGCGCGATCGTTTTGTCGGCTTCGTAGTGGAAAGTGTGGAGTCGATAGACCCGGCCGAGCGTTTGCACGGCTACGCCCGTTTTGTTTCTCCTGGTTGTTTGCAAGTCGGTGACGATATCCAGGTCATGGCTGAGCGCGTCGTGATTGCGACTGGCTCCACACCGCAGATCCCGCCGGAATTGCGCGCACTGGGTTCACGCGTGATCACGAGTGACGATATTTTTGAGCGCGACGACTTGCCGGAGTCGATAGCCGTCGTGGGCGCAGGCGTCATCGGACTGGAACTGGGACAAGCCTTGCAGCGCCTTGGTGTGCGTGTGGCCTTGTTCGGGCGTAGCGGACGGGTGGCGCAACTGGACGATGCGGCGATTAACCAAAGCGCGATTGATGGCATCGGTGCGGATCTGGATTTGCGTCTGAACACCAGCGTGGTTTCGGCGCGGCTGGTCGGCGAACAAGTCGAATTTGTGTCACGCGACAAGGATGGCCATGAGCGTACCGAGCACTTCCAATATGTACTGGCGGCGGCTGGTCGTACGCCGAACGTACAGAATCTCGGATTGGAAAACACTGGTTTGCAGTTGAATCCGCAAGGCATACCCTTGTTCGATTCATTGACGATGCAGTGCGGCAATAGTGCGATCTTTATTGCGGGCGATGCCGATAATGACCGCCCGCTGCTGCATGAAGCGGCGGATGAAGGGCGTATCGCCGGTGATAATGCGGTGCGCTTCCCGGAGGTGGTCGCTGGCCTGCGGCGTACCCGCCTGATGATCGCTTTCACTGATCCACAGATCGCGGTGATTGGACAAACCATGAGCGACCTCAGGCCACGGCAATTTGAAGTCGGCCAGGTTTCCTTTGCTAATCAGGGCCGTAGTCGCGTCATGCGCCAAAATCGTGGCTTGCTGAAGGTCTATGGCGAGCGTGGTACGCATCGTTTCCTTGGCGCTGAAATGGTTGGACCGCGCGCTGAGCACATCGGGCATTTGCTGGCGTGGGCCTGCCAAAGCGGGATGACAGTGGGGCAAATGCTGGATATGCCGTTCTACCATCCCGTAGTGGAAGAGGGCTTGCGTACGGCCTTGCGCGAGCTGAAGGAAAATCTGCTGAAGGAAGAGGATGCAATCGAGCACTGTACTGATTGCACGCCTGGCACTTAAGAGTAGCTGGCTCGGCTGATTTATTTGCCCTGAATGTGCGGTAACGCTTATTCGTGCCAGGCAAAGTATGATAAAACTGACAGACGCGATTGCAACTAAACAATAATGTGCATGTCACAGCATTGCTTGCCGATATAAGTATTCGGTCAAAACCGGATCACAATAGCAATATCATAGGCAATCGCACTGCTGCATCTCAACGCAGGTCAGTTTGACAAATCCATATTGGAAACGCGACACTGCTTTTGTCCAGATTAAAAAAGGGGCCCTATTATGAAAGCATCTACCTTGAAAACCACACGGAGCGATATGAAAACCTTAGTTAAAGACGCCCAGGAATTATTTCGTGAAGCAACCAGCGCAACGGGTGAGCGCGCAGATGAGTTGCGTAACCGCGGTTTGCAACTGTTGGATAACGCGCTGGTAAAAGCACATGAAGTGCAAACCGCCGCGATTGAAACAGGCAAGGAATTGGCAGAAAAAACCGATGACTACGTGCATGAAAATCCATGGCGCGCAGTAGCGATTTCGGCTGGTGTCGGCGTCTTGGTGGGACTCCTGATCTCACGTAAGTAAGTCACACGGCATTCGATATGGAACAGCAAACCCCGCGTTCTTCGGATTTCCGGCCCGGTCTGGTGAGCGGTGCCGTGAATCTCGCTAAAAACATGTTCGGCTTGTTCATGAGCCGCATAGAACTGGCAGCGCTTGAACTGGCTGAAGTCCGTGCCAATGCCCTGAAGCTGGTCGCGCTGTTTGTACTTGGCGCGATCGTCGCGTGGTTTGCCCTCGCTTACTGGAGTGCATTGATCGTCTATCTGAGCTGGCCGGCACTGGGCTGGAAGATTCTATTGATACTTGCGATTATCTTTACTGCGGTCGCAGTCGGCATCCTGCTGTATGTGCAATCCCTGCTGCGGGAAGGCAAATTGTCGATGCCGGCAACCATGGCTGAGTTGCGTAATGACCATGACGCGTTGTTGTAATCGCAGAGGATACGCATGAGTACACATCATCAGGAGCCGGAAGAGTCAACGGCGCAGCGCAAGCAAAGATTGCTGGAGCAATGCAAAGCCTATCGTGTCGCCATCGGTGAAGCACGTAATGTCGTACGTGAAAATCTCGGTGCGGATGCGATTGCAAAAACAGCGATAGGCTTGGTCAGTGTCAGGGCGCAATCTGCGTTTGCAAATGTCGCCGACCTGTTCGACCTGAAAAGCCTGTCCGGTGAAAAGCTGCGCCGTTTGTTGCCACTGGTCGTCAGTGGCGTGTCCTTGCTGACCAAACGTTCAGTATTGCGTCCTATCTTGCGCGGTGCTTTGGTGGTTGGAAGTGCGGGTACTGCGCTTTATTTTCTGTCGAAGAA
>JBEBUE010000289.1:0-4357 GCA_040393485.1 Herminiimonas sp. | reverse complement strand
AGACCAAAGAACGCTTAAGCCCAGCAGAGCTTAAAATCGAGAACTCGCGAGTATATCCCTCAAATTATGGAGGGTCAAGGACAGTTTTTCATCTGCCGCTGCGGTCGATGCGTAATTGCTACGCGCGCAGCGGCACATCCCTGAGGAAGTTATTTCAAATGTGGCAGATTGGCAACTATATCACGCCAAATCTTGGTTTCTTCCTTGCCCGGATCGCGGCGCGAGAAAAAGTTAACAACTTGTTCACCTTTGGTGTCGTAGAACTCTACCGAAGTAATTGTTCCGCTCTTGGCTGGACGGCGTACTACCCAACCGTGATCCACGCCCGATTGGCGCAGGTGCAGGTCGAAGTCCGGATCCAGCACGTTGAACCAGCCGTTTTTCGCTTCAGTTTTCTCAATCAAGCCGCTATAGATCTGCACCATACCCTGGTTGCTGACAAAAACCATGATGGGTTGCTGGCGCTTCGATGCTGTCTCCAGCAGGGTTTCCACTGATTTGCCGGTGATTTTGTACGCCGCGTCGGTGCCGATCAGTTCAAACGCGCGTTCACGCGAGATACCAAAGTCGTTGATCAGGCGCTGGAATTCGTGCACATCAGTCATTTCGAACCAGGCACTACGCAGTTCCTTGATGTTCATGTCAGTCAATGGCTTGACTGGCTTTTCGGTAACAACGGTCCAGTCAGGCTTTTGATCCGCCGCCTTGAACTCAGCAACCAGTTTTTCAAACGCAGGCACGCCCTTTTCGTCGTTCAGGTACACCTTGTGGATAGCTTCACCATTTTTCGCAAAGAATTGCAGGCTACGGCTGGTACGGCCACCAGCGCGCGGTGCAACCACGGCGAAGGCGTAACCCCAGCTATCCATCTTGAAGCGCAGATCGATATCCGTACCGACGAAGCCGCTACCCGGCTTCACGCGTCCCTGATCATCCAGCTTCGGCGCCAGCGCAACTGCAGTGCGCTCGATCACGCCGTTTTCATTGCGTGTAATCGCCTTGATCCGTCCCAGTTCATGCATGCGGTTAAACAAGGTTTTATAGGTAGCCACATCTGAACGTAATAACGTCGCACCACGACCTATGTCTGCAGCTAACAACTTCGCTTCGCTGACACCGAGTTTTTGTGCAATCTCTCGCGCAAACAGACCTGGTTGCTCAGCCTGCAATGCCGCTTGTTTTGCCTTGAGTGCATCGGCGTCAGCGTCTGCGATTGCATTTCCGGATAGCGCTAGTGCTGCTAGCAGAGTACCCATCAGTTTTGCGTATCTCATTATGTTTTCCTCTTTCTATAAAAATGCCCGACAACTCCGCAATAACGCAGATGCCGAGCCCACTTCATCAGTATTCGATTTTCAGACTGGCGTTGATGCTACGACCAGGCGATGTGTAAGCGTCCAGATTGCTTGCCGTACTTGCCAACGCCAAACCGCGCACGTCATTCCATGCCCAATATTTGCGATCAAACAAGTTACGCACCCCCACATTGAATGAGACGTTCTTACTGAGACGATATCCACCCATCACATCCACCAACACATACGAAGGCGTCAAAAACGTTGTTGCACTCGCTACGTCTTGTCGCTTTTTTGCGGCGTTGTAAATGACGTCACCTTGCAGGTACCAGGTTTGCCCTCGCTCATATCGCACACCAGCGACCACCGACAAAGGCGACACGGACTCCAAGCCAGTTTTGACACCGTCACGATTAGTTGTCGTGCCTTCTGTGTATGCGAATCCTGTCTTGACACCCCATCCATTGTTGAGACGCCAGTCAAGTCGCCCTTCGATTCCGTGTATCGAAGCTTTCGACGCATTGATGTATTGATTGATCGTCGGATTGGCCGGCGTGAAGTTGCCACTTAAGGCAACCAGATCAATGAAGTTTTTGTAGTCGCCGCTGAAAGCAGCTAAGCTGTAGCGCGCCGTGCTTGATTCGGCATTGATCTTGCCACGTAAACCCAGCTCAAACGAATTGCTCGTTTCAGGCTTCAAGTTTGGATTAGCTATCTGCGAGTAACCCTGCGCGGAGTTATTAAAGTACGAGTTCACTTCTTGTGGTGACGGTGAGCGGAATCCCCGCGCGTACTGTGCATAGGGAATCACAGCCGGCGAAATTTCATAACTCAATCCTAGACGCGGCGATAACGCATTGTCCTTGCTACTCGATGCGGGCTGACCATTTGCATTGGCTTGCGCATCATATTTGGCACTGGCTTTAGGCATCAGTTTGTAACCGTCATAACGCAGACCTGGCACAACGCTTAATGCACCAAAACGCATCTCGTCCTGCACGAAGGCTCCGAATACCGAGTATTCGGTTTTCGGAAAATACTCGCAGTACTGGGTACCGGTACACGCCGTCCATCCCGTCCCTGATGCCGACATCTGCAACGTAGCAACGCTGACATCAAAGCCATACATCAAGTTATGCTTCACCGCACCGGTCGTCACTGTGCTTTCTGCGAGCACACCGCCGCCCAGAATTTTGTCTTTGTAGTTAATGTCTCGAAAACGCGGGAGAGGGCTCCTGGCACCACTCTCTAAAGCATACTGATTGGTCTCGGCGTCGCGATAGTAAAGATTGGCCCGTATCTTCTGCACATACGGATTCTCCAGATCGTCGCGCTCATAGATCAGACCCACGCGATTGGAATCAACCTTATTGGTACTGGCATAGCCTGTCACTACCGCTGTCGCTGGTGGAAAGCCAGCAATCGTACCAATCGCCGACAAGCTATCGCCCCGGATTTTGTTTTCTACCGTTTGCAGTGTGAGCTTGAACGTATCTTGTGCAGTTGGTTTAAATACGAGCTTACCGAGCGCTGAACGCATATCGTAAGTAAGCGGATCGGGAGTTGTGCGGGTTATGCCCGTCACATTTCTATCACCCTTGTTGTCCATTTCATTGCCATGCCGCGCGTCCAGTATCACCATCCCCTGCCAGCGCTCACCGCCAAGCACTGCCGTGCCGGTTGTGCCATAGCTTTTGTCGGACGAGTCGTAAGAAGGACGCAACGAGAAATAGCTATTTTTCCCTGGGGTAGTTAGATAGTCTTGCGGATCCTTCGTGATGAAGTTGACCGCACCGGTCATACCATCACTACCGTACATGGTTGATGCCGGCCCACGCAAAACTTCGATGCGCTGATATAGATCTATATTGGCGTAAGAACCACGGCCTGCACTCATAATGCCCTGACTGAAACCGCGAGGTAGAGAGACCCCATCCTCCATGAGCAAGACGCGATTGCCGTCCAGACCCCGGATACTGATGCCCTCGTTACCACCGCGCCCCGCAGTTGCTGAAGCACCCGAAATTCCCCGCAACCTGTATGCAGTGCGACGCACTTCTACACCCGGCTCATAGCGCAACGCATCCTTAATGTCTTTAGCGTTCTGCTGCTCCATCTCTTCCGCAGTAATAACGGAAACAGTTGCGGCGGCACGTGAGATATCCCCTGAAGTACCGCGCGTAGAAGTAACTGTAATTTCGTCGAGTCTGGCAATTTGCTGTGCGCCTGCCTGATGCACAGGCCATTGCTGGAGCACCAGCACAGTAGCCAGGGCGAGTTTGTTCTTGCATAAATTCATAACAACCCTTCCTTGATTGATGGATAGGTTGCTAGCGAAAGTAATGCTGGCTGCCGTAGTGTTTTAGTTTTGCGCACGGCGCTTCGCAGGGAAGCGTGCGCTTTAGGAGTAATGATTACGTTTAGTCACGCATATCAGGATGCAGATCATAACGCACAAAGCGAATGATAATCATTATTATTTAAAGTATTTTGTTGATTAGCGGCAAAATGAGGTTTGTCTGCAACACGCATGCCGTTAAATGGCGCTGATTGCAAAAAAACGGCATCAGGATTACTCCTGATGCCGTTCTTAATGCTTGAGACGCGCTGTAATTAGGACGCGTCGGTATCGCTGTCCGGAGTGCTGGAGATGTCAGCAAACTGCGCTTCGGCTTCCGCTGCGCGTGCAGCTTTTTCCGATTGCAACAGTGCTGCACGCTCTTCCGCTTCCCAGGTGTCTTTTTCCTTGCGGGCACGGTGGAATGCCAGACCTGTACCTGCAGGGATCAGACGACCAACGATCACGTTTTCTTTCAGACCGCGCAAGCCGTCTTTTTTGCCCATGATCGCAGCTTCGGTCAGGACACGAGTTGTTTCCTGGAACGAAGCAGCCGAGATGAAGGAGTCGGTCGACAGCGATGCTTTGGTAATACCCAACAATACGTTTTCGTAGGTTGCAGGGATTTTGCCCAGAGCAATGACGCGATCGTTTTCGTCCAGCAGTTCGGAACGCTCAACTTGTTCACCAACGATGTAGTTCGCATCGCCAGCATCAACCACTT
>JBEBUE010000288.1:0-4384 GCA_040393485.1 Herminiimonas sp. | reverse complement strand
CGCAGATCGAAGTGCGGGCAATAGCGCTTCTGATACATGGTTCCTATGGTGATCGACAGCAGCGCCATCACACAGAGGGCGATGCTGCCCCAGGTCAGGCCTATCACTGTAATTTTATTGGCCACGACCAGTGCCACACCGCACAGACCGAAGATCAGACCTACCCACTGACGCGGTCGCACCCGCTCACCGATCAGCGGCGCGGCAAATGCCGTCAGTACTGGCTGCATCCCGACGATCAGCGCCGACAAACCGGCCGGCATGCCGAGCTTGATTGCACACCAGACGCCAGCCAGATAGCCGGCCTGCACCAGGATGCCAGCAACGGCGATGTGCCGCATGCTGCCTACCGGCCAAGGTGCGCGCAGCAGCAAGACCAGCGGCAGCAGGATGATCAGTACGCCTATGAAGCGCAAGGCGAGGAAGGTTAGCGGCGGCGCATAAGGCAAGCCGAATTTCGCGACGATAAAACCCGTACTCCAGATCAGTACGAAGAAAAACGGCATGGCGGCCAGCCAGGGACTAGTGGTACTGCGTGCTTCTGTGGACATTTCTACTTTCTGTGCGGCGTCTATGTGCGCCTGCATTATCTTTAGCGCCACCCTATAGAGCAGGAATGGCGGTTTTGCGCCGGAAAACCAGTGATTTCCGGCCTGAATATTTATTTTGTGCAACGCAACAAAAAGTGCTTGACATGCGGATTGCAATGGCTAAAAATGAGTTCATGTTGCGATGCACAACAAAATTTTAGCCCATGTAGTGATATATGCCCTTCATATAAAGGAGTAACCCATGTTTACTATCCCGGAACAATTTTCCGCCGCCACCAAACATCAGTTTGAAGCTCAGCTAGCAATTCTGAATTCGCTGGCCAGCACCACTTTCGACAGCGTACAGAAAATCGTCGACCTTAACCTGAATGCAGCCAAAAGCTCTTTGCAGGAATCCAGCGCTGCCGCACAAAAGCTCGCAACCGCCAAAGATCCACAAGAATTCTTTTCGCTGAGCGCTTCGCACGCGCAGCCGAATGCTGAAAAAGCACTGGCATATGGCCGTCACCTGGCAAGCATTGCAACCAGCACCCAGGCTGAATTTACCAAGGCAGCAGAGACACAAATCGCCGAAACCAACCGCAAGGTGTTGTCGCTGATCGACGAGCTGAGCAAGAACGCACCAGCTGGTTCGGAAAACGCCATCTCTATCCTGAAGTCGGCGATCGGTAATGCCAACGCCGGTTACGAACAACTGTCGAAAACTACCAAGCAAGCAGTAGAAGCGCTGGAAGGTAATTTGAATGCTGCGGCAAATCAGTTTGTCAGCGCAGCAGAGAAAACGACTACACGTACACGCAAATCGTAATATCGCACTACGCGTCACCGAGTCTCCTCACTGGCCGCAGACTCACACTGCAGCGCCATGTTTATGCCCCCACTGCGGGGCATTTTTTTTACCTGCTTTTTGTTTGAATCAACGCCTGCCGACCGCAATCGCACGCGCCAGGATGATGACCGGCACGATAGCGATCATCACAATGGTTAATGCGGGTAAAGCCGCTTCGCCCAGGCGCTCATCGGATGCCAGTTGATGTGTAATCACCGCCAGCGTATCGAAATTGAACGGGCGTATCGTCAGCGTCGCAGGCAATTCCTTGACCACATCAACAAAGACCAGCAAACCGGCCGTCAACACACTACGCCATAGCAGCGGCACATGGATGCGCATCAGCATAGAACCGAGGCCGTCACCCAGGCTGCGCGCACTGGCATCCATCGCTGGTGTGATCTTCAGCAAACCCGCTTGTACGGTCTGGAAAGACACGGCGAGGAAGCGCACCAGATAGGCATATACCAATGCAATCACACTGCCGCTCAGGATTAGCGTCACGCCATGTTGCGCATTCCAGTTATCGAGATAGGACAAAGGAATCAGGATGCCGACTGCAATCACCGCACCCGGAATCGCATAGCCCATGCTGACGATACGATTGCAGAGAGCCTGTACTTTGCTGTTGGACACGCGCGCCGCATATGCGAGCAAGACGCAAATCGCGACGGCGAGCAATGCGGTGATGCCACCAAGGATGATGGTGTTTTTTAACCAGCCTATATAGCGCGCGCTGAAGCTGATGACTTCTTCCTGCCACAACAGATGCAACAGGATGGCCAGCGGCGCGAAGAAACCCAAAACCACAGGCAAGGCACAGAATGCCGTCGCAGCCCAGCCCTGCCGCCCTCGCAGCGTAGTCAGTCGTTGCGCTGCACTACGCGCACCTACCGCGTAGTAACGTGCGCGCCCACGACTCTTTTGCTCCATCAACATCAAGGCCATCACAGCCAGCAACAGCACGCCCGCGATCTGCGCTGCCGCATTGCGATCAGAAAAGATGTACCAGGATTTGTAGATGCCGGTCGTCAGGGTCGGCACACCGAAATAAGCGACCGCACCGTAATCTGCCAGCGTTTCCATCAGCGCCAGCGCGATCCCGGCGACGGCGGCAGGCCGCGCCAACGGCAAACTCACCTGGAAGAATGCCTGCCACGGGCTGGCACCCAGCGTGCGCGCCGCATCCCACATGCGTGGGCTGCGCTCTATGAAAGCATTACGCGCCAACAGGTAAACATACGGATAGAGGACAAAGGCGAATAGCAAACCAGCGCCCCCGACCGAGCGTATCTGCGGGAACCAATACGTCGGTCCCTGCCAGCCGAACAGGGCGCGCAAGCCGCTTTGCACCGGACCGGTAAATTGCAGAAAATCGGTGTACGCGTAGGCCACCACATAAGCCGGCATCGCCAGCGGCAGAATCAAGGCCCACTCAAAGAATTTTTTACCCGGGAAATGAAAAACGGCAACCAGCCATGCACAACCTACGCCCAGCACAGCGGTCAGCACCGTGACGATCAAGGCCAGCAACAGGCTATTGCCTATGTACTCTGGCAATACGGTCGCCCATAAATGCGTAAATGTACCCAGCTCAGTACCATCGCCACCCGTCAGCAGATTGGACAGTACACCGGCGACCGGCATGCCGACCAGCACCGCAATCGCAAGCGAACCCAGCAGCAAGGGATGCAGTGATCCGCTTTGTCCTTTATGCACGCAAATAACCTTGTATATAAAAAAGCATGAAGACGCCCGCACGGGGCGAAACGAGAATTATAATCAATAGCCCATTTCATCCCGCCAATTATTTCCGGAACCCAGCGCCTCATGTCAGCCACTCCACCCCCGTCAACGCATTTACAGGTTGAAGCGATCCGCGTTGGTTACCAGCTCGGATCGCACATGCATGAGATCGTGCATAACTTGTCCTTCGCCTTGCAACGCGGTGAGATCGGCTGCCTGCTGGGACCGTCCGGTTGCGGCAAGACAACGGTGCTGCGTGCCATTGCGGGATTTGAATCACTCATCGCAGGACGCATCGCACTGGGCGGCAAAGAACTCAGCAACGCACAGCACACGACCGTACCGGAAGCACGTCAGGTCGGCGTGGTTTTCCAGGATTACGCGCTGTTCCCGCATTTATCCGTGAGCGACAATATCGGTTTCGGCCTGCGCAAATTATCGGCAAGCGAACGCAATCTGCGGATTAAAAAATTGCTCGAACTGGTCGGATTACAGACGCAGGAAAAGAAATTTCCGCATGAATTATCCGGCGGCCAGCAACAACGCGTCGCCCTGGCACGTGCGCTCGCACCGCAGCCCGATCTCTTGCTCTTGGATGAACCCTTCTCCAACCTTGATGTGGATTTGCGCGAAAGACTCGCCAGCGAAGTACGCGACATCCTGAAAGAAGTCGGTACTACCGCGGTACTGGTGACGCATGACCAGCATGAAGCATTTGCAATTGCCGACCAGATTGGGGTGATGCAGAACGGCGTGATCGTGCAGTGGGACCAGGCCTACAACCTCTATCATCGTCCAGCCAGTCGCTTCGTCGCTGACTTTATCGGACAAGGTGTATTCGTCTCCGGCACAGTAGCTCAACAGGATGTGGCCATAGAACTGGGAACACTGCCCTTATGCCAGGGCCTGCCTGTTTGCGCAGTGGATCAGCAGGGAAAAGTGGATGTGTTGCTGCGCGCGGACGATGTCATACATGACGATAACAGCCCGCTCAAGGCGGAAGTAATACGCAAGGCTTTTCGTGGCGCTGAATTTCTCTATACCTTGAAACTGCCCAGCGGCCAGCAATTGCTGGCCCGGCATCTGCAGGTCCCCGGCTTTTGCCGCCACAGCAGCGGCTGGCATTGCAGCCGGAGCATTCGCCGACGTGCCGCTATGGCAGGCCGTGAGCAGCGTCGCTGCGGCCGAAGCCGTCAATGCAATCGTCAATCGTGTAGTCAACGAGGCGCTCCCCTGGGCGCGGACTGGCTGGTTCATG
>JBEBUE010000287.1:0-4398 GCA_040393485.1 Herminiimonas sp. | reverse complement strand
CAGATGCCGTTTGTGCGGGGCAGAAAATGGAAAAAGAAGTGGGTGTGTCTGAGCGCAGCGAGTTTCGCCCACTTCCCATTTTTTGTCTTGCACAAACGGGGACCCCGAAGGGGCAGCGGCGCCGTGGTCGCCTTTCTTTGCTTACTTTCTTTGGCGAAGCAAAGAAAGTGAGTGGCTGCCGGGCCACCCCCGGCAACGCACTTCTCCACGGAGAGAGAGAAGTACCAACAACTTCAAAGGAAAACCAACAACCAAGCTACTTAAACACCACCGTCTTATGATCATTAAGCAATATCCGATGCTCAATGAAATATTTAACGGCACGTGCCAGCACCACACACTCCACATCACGACCAATGGCGGTCAAGGTCGCCGGATTCATGGCATGGTCAACCCGCTCCACATCCTGCTCGATGATCGGTCCCTCATCCAGGTCACCTGTCACAAAATGCGCCGTCGCACCTATCAGCTTCACACCGCGTTCATGCGCTTGATAATAGGGCTTGGCACCCTTGAAGCTGGGCAGGAAAGAGTGGTGGATATTGATCGCCCGTCCCTGTAACGCAGTGCACATCTCAGGCGATAGGATTTGCATATATCGAGCCAGGACAACCAGATCGATCTCCGCACTTTGTATGATTTCCAGCACGCGCTGTTCTTGCGCACGCTTCGCTTCTTCCGACGCGCCTTGCGCCAACGGTAGGTGATGGAAGGGAATGTTATAGCTTGCGGCTAACTGATAAAAATCAGTATGGTTAGAAACGATGGCAGGGATTTCGACCTGCAACAATCCACTCTTATAACGAAACAGCAAATCGTTGAGGCAATGGCCTATTTTCGAAACCATGAGCATCACACGCGGTTTCTTATGTGCGTCATGCAGTTGCCAGGTCATTTGCATCGTCTCCGCCATTGCAGAGAAATCAGCACGCAAGACATCATCATTGATGGCAGCATCCTCTGCAGCGAAGTAAACCCGCATGAAGAAAAGCTGCGACTGCGCGTCACCAAACTGTGCCGATTCTATGATGTTGCACCCATGCTCAGCCAGGAATCCGGATACGCGTTGTACGATGCCACGCTGGTCAATACAGGAGAGATTGAGTATGTATTCCGGATGCATGATGGGTACCTGAATAAAGTGCGCTTGGGTTCAAGCAGCGTGCTTTATTGTCGCATGGCTTTATTAATCAGGAGCAATCTCCTGCATATACCGGATATAAGCGGACGCAAAAAGTCCCTCGCAATAGCCAAAAGCCATTGCGAGGGACCGTTTTTCCGTTAAGGAATATCAGACGCTTTTCGCGACCGACAAACCTTTCGACTGTGCCGCTGTACCACCGACCTGTACGTCACCCGCCAGCTGGCCACCCTCTTCGATAACGACATTGCCGTAACGAATTTTTCCAGAGACTTTACCGGATGCGTAAATCACCAGCTTCTGGCGCACTGTCAGCTCGCCATCAAAAGTACCGTGGATTTCCGCGATATCGATACCTGCCGACCCTTTAAAAGAGCCGTCTTTGGAAATCTGGATCACGCGTGAATCCATGGTCGCCTCAACGAAACCTTCTACCACCAGCGTATCGCAATCAGTGATCTCTACGCCTTTGAGTTTGATGTTAGGGCCGACAATGAGTTTGCTGCCGACTTCATTGCTATGTTGATTCGATGCTTGCCCGGGAGTATTCAAACCGGTAGCCGAAGTTGATGCCTTGGGAAAACTGGAGTTGCCTGTGCTTGAACTGGACAATGACGATGAGTTGGTTGTGCTCATAGGAGGGTTTGGCGTATTGGTGTCGCGCTTGCCAAAAAGCGTGTCGGATCGAAGCATGAAATCTCCTGAAAATAATTGTCGCGATGACGTAGTAAAAATAAATGAATACGCTTGCAGCATCGGCAGTACATCGCGCGTAACGGCATTCCGGCTTATCTGTTTTGCGTGGCGGCAATGCGATAAATGGAGCGTTCATACTCTCCACTCTGCACAACCAACGCTTGGTGTCTCTGCTCTTTTCAAAGTTCACATCTGTTACATTTTTTATAAAAAATATTTTGCTTAAATTTTAGGCAGTGAATTTTGTGCAGGCAAGAATTACAAAGCATGTCAGCACGCAGGAAATATTTACAAAGTTAGATCTATGCGCGCGCATGTGATGTGCGTATTGAAGATGAGGTGGCAACCTGAAGTACAACATCGAGCGATGCTGTAGATCCGACTAAGCTGCGGACTTGTCTTGAACTATGATCGCTCTCGTCATGCGTAAAAAACAGGCATACGAATTTCTGCAGTGCAGCTTTGCCCGAGCAGCCTCAGCCTGCTCATCACATGTCACAAAACAGATATATTTTCCGCGCATACTCAACGGAGGACTGCGCTTGACAATTACTTATCTACAAGTAACCTTGTCGCAGCCTTATTCGTACTTAAGAACAATAATCCTCCAGGGAGCAATAATGACTGACTCAGCTGTCTTCCATGAAATGCCTGCCAGCAATCCGCAGGCATCCGATACTCCGATACGTTTTTCCTTTAGTGGTACTGGTAGCGAATACTTCCGCATATGGATCGTCAACCTGCTGTTTTCCATCCTAACACTCGGCATTTACTCAGCCTGGGCCAAAGTACGTCGCACCCGCTACTTCTATGGCAGCACCAGCGTAGCCGGGAGCAGCTTTGAATATCACGGCAATCCGATCGCCATCCTCAAAGGACGCATCATGGCGTTCTTACTCATAGTCATCTATAACATCGCACTTGACATGTCGTTTGGGGTCGCCTTACTGATGATGATCGTCGTTATGGCGGTGACGCCCTGGCTGATCTGGAAAAGCCTGCAATTCAAGCTGTACAACACCAGCTATCGCGGCATCCGCTTTGGTTTCCGTGGCGCATTAAAGCAAATTTACTGGGTGTACCTGGCTCTGCCTATCCTGACGCTATTTTCGCTTTACATATTGGCGCCGTTCACGCACCAACGTATCAAGAAATTCCAACATCAGGAAAGCCGCTTTGGCACCAGTCACTTTTCCTTCAGCGGCACGGTCGGTAGTTTTTACAAAGCGTATCTGCTGGTATTCATCATCTGGCTGGCGGGCATCATCGTTATCTCGGCCACATTGGGCGGTTCTTTGTTTGCCATCATCACTGCTGACAACATGGATCGCGAAGCAGTAACTGCAGCAAGCGCTACAGGTGTATTCGTGTTCTTCGGTGCACTGTATGTCTGGATGTTCCTGATCTTCCCTATCTTTGCGACCCTGATCCAAAACCTGATCTGGAACCATACACAGCTCGAGAAGCATCGTTTCCTAAGTGAAATGAAATGGACGCGCATGTCTTTCATTACCGTCACCAACATCATCGGCATCATGTGCACGCTGGGACTGTTCCTGCCGTTCGCACAAATACGAGCCATGAAGTACCGCATCGAGTGCATGTCCCTGCTCCCCGATGGCAGCCTGGAAAACTTCATCGCAGCAACCCAGCAACAGGTATCTGCGACCGGTGAAGGCGTAGCCGACCTGCTTGATTTTGATCTGTCGCTGTAAGTGCAGCAATCAGGCATGAACATCCCCGCCCTTTATTTTGACGGCAAGACTTCGCGCGCGCATCAGGTCACGCTATCGGTAGAGGGCGGGCAGGCAATTATTTCAGGTGATGCGGAACGTAGTTGCCCTATCAGCGAGTTGCGCGTCTCGGAGCGTGCGCGCAATACCAAGCGCAAGGTCACCTTCCCCGATGAAGCCTATCTCGAGATAAGCGATACCGCAGCCTTCGATGCGCTGCTGGCTGACACCGGCCATCAGGATTCCTTTATCGTACGCATGCAGCAAAGCTGGCGTGGTGCGCTGGCGGCAGTGATCGCCACGCTGGTCGTGCTGGTACTGAGCTATCTATACGTGCTACCGCTGGCATCCGAAGGCATCGCCAAGATACTGCCGGAAAAGGTAGAACGCTCCATCGGCCAAGGCATGCTGGACTTCCTCGATAAACAAATCTTCGCACCTAGCCAGCTACCGCAGGCACGACAACAGGCCTTGATCGATCAGTTCAAGCACTTGCAGCCGCCACGCGGAGACGTGCCGAATTACCGCATCCTGTTCCGCAAAAGCAAGATAGGCCCGAATGCATTTGCCCTGCCGTCAGGTGAAATCATCATTACTGATGAGCTGGTCCAGCTGATGAAAAATGATGAGCAAATCTTGGGCGTGATGGCACATGAACTCGGGCATTTGCATGAACGCCACCTGATGCGCCGCGTGGTACAGAGTTCCGCCGTGGCGGCGCTGGTTACCGTCGTGTTTGGCGATGCGTCGGCTATCGTGGCGAATATTCCGACCATCTTGCTGGATATGAAGTATTCACGTGATGCCGAGCGTGAAGCGGATGATTAC
>JBEBUE010000286.1:0-4408 GCA_040393485.1 Herminiimonas sp. | reverse complement strand
TTGGTGAATTCTTCCTTGAACTTGTCGAAGGAACCCCATTTTGCGTTGATCGCATCAGCAACTGCACCAGTTGGAGCGCCGCCGCCGTTTGGCTTCAGGCCGTTCCAGTAGAAGGTGTGGTTCCATACTTGAGCTGCATTGTTGAAAATGCCGCCGGAAGATTTCTTGATGATTTCTTCGAGCGATGCGTTTTCGAATTCGGTACCTTTGATCAGGTTGTTCAAATTCGTTACGTAAGTCTGGTGATGTTTACCGTAATGGAATTCGAGCGTCTCTTTCGAGATGTGTGGAGCGAGTGCATCCAACGCATAGGGCAGTGCCGGCAGGGTATGTTCCATGGTCGTCCTTCTTTATGGGGTTGAAAATGAAGATGTTCTTTTTGAAAGGCACTCATTGTAAAGCGGTTACGGCTTGCTTGCACACGACGCAGGTCAATTTCCGGCAATGTGAAAAATCACGCATCAAAAATGCCAAAAAATTCGGCGGCGAGAATTTTTGCGATGACCCGCAAAGCCAATAAACATCAGGCTTTGTACGATTTACACAGGGTTATTTTGCACCCTCATTTTGAGAATGATTCTCGTTATTATTTGAAGTGATTTGCGCGTGATTTTTGCGTTTCGTACTTGTTCGCTGTGATAGCGCGGGGCATCTGCACATTTGGTTTGCTGGTGTTCACTCAGTACGTGCGTACCCGCAGATGTTTCTATTCCAGTGTTTCCTGCACACTGGCGATCCCGACTTGCGCGCTGCCATCCGCCAGCCGTACCGTGACGCTATGACGTGCTAGCAGTTCCTTCGGCGCACGCACTATTTTGCCCTTGTCATCGGTAATCATCGCGTAGCCACGTTCCAGCGTGCGTTGCGGATTCAGCATTTCCAATTGCGCAGATAGCGCGGCGAGGCTTTGTTTTTGCGTGGCGATGTTGTTGCTGATCTGATTGCTCATACGACGTGCATGATTGATGACGTTCAGACGCTGCGCCTGTGTATCCGGCAATTGCGACAACCAGCGATTGCGTAATTGGGCCAAGGCGAATTGTGCTCTGCTGAGTGGAATGCGGGTCGCATGTCCAAGGCGTGCCTGCAGGTTTTGCAGTTTCATTCTTTCATGCGCGATATACGCTGCCGGACTGATCAGGCGACGCGATAACCAATCCAGCGTTTGCGCTGTATCGGACAGCTGTCGCTTCAATACGTAACGCATGTCATCTGCCTGCGCTTCCAGTCGTGCCAGCCAGTCGGCGCGTGGTGTTGCAGCCAGCTCTGCGGCGGCGGTTGGCGTAGGTGCGCGCAAGTCAGCAGCGAAGTCGGCGATGGTGAAATCGGTTTCATGGCCGACACCAACGATGACAGGAATATCGCAACCGACGATGGTGCGTGCCACCAGCTCATGGTTGAACGACCACAGATCCTCGATGCTGCCGCCACCACGACATACCAACAATACGTCGCACTCAGCGCGCGCCGAAGCGGTCGCTATTGCTTGCGCGATCTTGTTGGCTGAGCCTTCGCCTTGCACCGGCGTTGGATAGAGGATGACGCGTATATGCGGTGCGCGACGTTGCAGGGTGGTGAGAATGTCGCGCAAGGCAGCCGCTTGCGGGCTGGTCACTATGCCTATGGTGCGCGCAAATTCGGGGATCGCGCGCTTGCGCGCCGGATCGAACAAACCTTCTGCATTCAGTTTTTCTTTCAACTGCAGGAACGCTTCGTACAAATTGCCGACGCCTGCACGGCGTATCGCTTCCACACTTAATTGGTAATCACCGCGCGGCGCGTACAGCGTGACCAGCGCACGCACTTCTACTTTGTCGCCTTCGCGTGGCATGAAATCTGCATATTGGGCTCTGCCACGGAACATCACGGCACGCACCTGGGCTGCACTGTCCTTGAGCGTGAAGTACCAGTGGCCCGATGCCGCGCACGTGAAGTTGGAGATTTCGCCGGAGACCCACGACAAGGGGAAATTGCGCTCCAGCATGCGTGAGACAGCCTGGTTCAGCGCCGAGACGCTGAGTACGGCCGGAGCAGCAGGTGGTGGGGCGGAGTAGCGATCAGAATTCATAAGTGTTCGTGCGTGGGGCAATTTAGTGCTGGGCGGGCTGCCCATGCACAGAAATAGTGCATTACGGCAACTTTGTATGCGGCACTGCAGGCAATTCGTGAGTAACAAGAGTAGCAAACGCAAATGGTAATGGAATTTGTCTATTGAAATGCGGCGACATCCAGAAATAGATGCCGTCATGTACAGGGAAAAGAAAAATGAATATCTTGAATATAAAAATTGGTGCTCGCCTGGCGCTGGGCTTCGGAACGATATTCATCCTGATGGCAACGCTGATCGTACTGGCCTTGCTGCGTTTTAATAGCATCGGTGAGATCAACCAACAACTGGTTGAGAGTGACTGGGTCAAGGCGGAAGCGGCGGCGACCATCGATAGCACCACGCGCGCCAATGCCCGCCGCAACATGGAGCTGCTGATAGAGACGGACGCGGCGAAAGTGGCCGCGTTGTATGCCGAGATAGCGAAGAACAAGAAGACCATTGATGAAGCGGTCGTGGTGCTGGACAAGCTGGTGTACACCGAGCAGGGCAAGGCACTGATGCAGGAATTCAAGCAGGCACGCGGCAAGTATGTCGCTTCTTTTGGAACGGTCGGCAAACTGGTGGCTGACAACCGCAAAGAAGAAGCACGGCAAATGATGCTGGCCGAAACCTTGCCAGCGCTCGATATCGTACAAGGCATAGTGGCTAATTTCAGCGCCTTGCAAAAGAAAATGGTGGTGGAGCGCGGTGCGATCGCCGGCGGACATATCGATGCTGCCATCGATATGATGATGGTGCTGGGCGTGTTGGCTGCGATAGGCGGGATCGCAATCGCATATTGGATTACACATTCGATCACTAGGCCGCTGCATGAAGCCGTGAAGATCGCTCAGACGGTGGCCGCTGGTGACCTCACCAGCGTCATCGAAGCGAAATACAAGGATGAAACCGGACAGCTGCTGCAAGCGCTGAAGAATATGAATACCAGCCTGATCCGCATCGTTGGCGAAGTACGCCACAGCACCGAAGCCATAGCGATCGCTTCGACGCAGATCGCCAGCGGCAATATGGATCTGTCGTCACGTACGGAAGAGCAAGCCAGCTCCCTGGAAGAAACTGCCTCTTCGATGGAAGAACTGACCGGTACCGTGCGGCAGAATGCAGACAATGCGCGGCAGGCTAATCAACTGGCGTTGACAGCATCGTCAGTCGCCACCAAAGGTGGGGACGTGGTGGCGCAAGTGGTCGATACCATGGGCTCTATCAATGATTCCGCGAAGAAGATAGCTGACATCATCGGCGTCATCGACGGCATCGCATTTCAAACCAATATCCTGGCGCTGAATGCAGCGGTAGAAGCCGCACGCGCCGGTGAGCAGGGGCGCGGCTTCGCGGTGGTGGCAGGTGAGGTACGCAACCTGGCGCAGCGTTCGGCGGCGGCAGCCAAGGAAATTAAAACCCTGATCGGCGATTCGGTACAAAAGGTAAATGCCGGTTCACGCCTGGTGGATGACGCCGGTAGCACCATGCAGGAAGTGGTGGCGAGTGTGCGCCGTGTCACCGACATCATGGGTGAAATCACTGCGGCCAGCCAGGAACAAACCACCGGCATAGAACAGATCAATCAGGCCGTGATCCAGATGGATTCCGTGACGCAGCAAAATGCTGCACTGGTCGAGCAGGCCGCTGCTGCGGCGGCATCACTACAGCATCAGGCTGGTAGCCTGGCGCAGGTGGTCGGGGTATTTAAGTTGCATCACAGCGACGCGCGGCATGTTGTGCCGACCACGCCGATCCAGGTCCCGGCCCAAGCTGCGCTATCGGCATTGCCGCAGAAGGCGGTACCGGTGCAGATAGCCGGCAAGGATACGGTGGCATCCAGACAGGAGAAGCGTGCCGAGCTGGCAGTAGTCGGCGATGAGTGGGAGCAGTTTTAAGGAGGGGAGGGGCCGGAAGATTTCCGGCCTTTTTTAAATCTTCAGGTTGTGACGAGTGTAAACATTTTTCACGCCTTCAACGATCAGCAACAGGACCGCTATCCAGATCGGGATATAGGTCAGCCATTGCGCACCGTCTATGGTTTCGCCGATTAGCAGTGCGACGACTACCAGCAAGACCGGCTCAACATAACCGAGCAAACCAAACAGGCTAAGGCTCAGGGTCTGGCTGGCGATCATGTAAAACAACAGGGCAAACGCGCTAATGACGCCCAGCATCGGAATCAATGCGTATAGCCGTGGAAAATCGCTGAGCGACACAATACCGACATCGCCCGCATAGACAAACCATATACCTGCCGGCAGCAGGAAGAGCATGTCAAACCACAGCCCGCCGATATTATTTGAGCCGAGTCGGCGG
>JBEBUE010000285.1:0-4430 GCA_040393485.1 Herminiimonas sp. | reverse complement strand
TTGATGCCGATGTAGAACGACAGTTGCAGACTTGGTTCCCACCAGCCTGGTGTGTAGTAGAACGGCGCGACTTTGTTGAAGCCGAGTTTTTCATCGTCGTAAGGACCGATCCACTCTGCTGCATCGATGGTGCCTTTTTCCAGTGCTGGGTAGATATCGCCACCAGCGATCTGTTGTGGCACCAGGCCGAGGCGTTGCATTACACGACCGGCGAAACCACCGATACGCATTTTCAGGCCTTGCAGGTCTTTTACTTCTTTGATTTCCTTACGGAACCAGCCACCCATTTGGGTACCTGTGTTACCACCCAGGAAGTTGACGATGCCGTAGTCTTTGAAGAACTCACGGGTCAATTGACGACCACCGCCCTGGTCGAACCATGCGGTTTGCTGACGCGATGTCAGGCCGAATGGAACAACTGCATCGAATGCAAATGTAGGATCTTTACCGAAGTAGTAGTACGAAGCCGAGTGACCGATTTCAACGGTACCAGCTTGTACTGCGTCCATGACTTGCAACGCCGGGACGATCTCGCCGCCTGCGAAAGGACGGATATTGAATTTACCGTCGGTCAGCTGCGAAACACGTTTGGTAAATACATCCGCTGCGCCATAAATCGTGTCTAGCGATTTAGGGAAGCTGGAAGCCAGACGCCAGTTAATCGTCGGGTTGGTTTGTGCGAAAGAAGGCACGGCAACCGCACCTGCGGTAGCGCCGACTGCTGCTTTCTTAAGGAATGAACGACGTTCCATTTTGTCTCCTGGAGTGGTTAACGACAACAGCTATTTGAAATTTTCTTGCCGATAAAATCAGCCGTTAAATCTCATACAAATTATCAGTTGTAAGGGTGACGTAAGTTGCCCGAAGTAGTAAAAATCTTCATGCTTTACGCGATAAACAACTGGTATAACCATACACCGAAAACGCAGTATTAACCACCTGCAACCACCATATTTTCAATTAACACTGAACCGGTTTGTTTGGTTCCGCGCACCAATGTATCAGCACCAATCGCAACCACTTGCATGAAAATATCCTTCATGTTGCCAGCGATCGTAATCTCTTCCACCGGGTACTGGATGACACCCTTCTCGACCCAGAAACCGGACGCGCCACGCGAGTAATCACCGGTCACATAATTGACACCCTGACCCATCAGTTCAGTGACCAACAAACCGGTATCGAGCTTCTTCAGCATCGCCTTGAAATCATCGGTCGATTTGGTCAATGTAGAAGTCATGGACAAGTTATGCGAACCACCGGCATTACCTGTAGTTTGCATGCCGAGTTTGCGCGCCGAATAAGTCGAGAGGAAATAACCCTGCACGATACCGTCCTTGACGACATCACGACGGTGGGTCTTCACACCTTCTTCATCAAATGGAGACGAGCCAACGCCGCCAATCACATGCGGGTCTTCGACGATTTGCACATGCGGTGCAAAAGCGGCTTTACCGAGTGAGTCCAGCAGGAAAGTCGATTTACGGTACAGGGCACCGCCAGAGACTGCCTGCACGAAAGCGCCCAGCAAACCGGCTGCCAATGGCGCTTCAAACAGGACCGGGCATTTACGCGTGTCCAGCTTGCGTGCATTGAGGCGTGCCAGCGCACGTTGCGCCGCGTACTGACCGACCGCTTCCGGCTTGGCCAGTTTCTTCGGGTCACGCATCGACGAATACCAGTCGTCGCGCTGCATATTGCTGCCTTTACCGGCGATAGGCGCGACTGAAATCGTATGACGCGAATAGGGATAACCGCCGATGAAACCACGCGAGTTGGCGGAAACAAAATGCGATTGCTGCGCATAGACGCTGGCGCCTTCGCTATTCGTGATGCGCTTATCAACTGCAAATGCGGCTGCTTCGCCTCGCTTGGCCAGCTCAACGGCTTCTTCGCTGGAAATCAGCCACGGATAGCACAGTTGCAAATCCAGGGGATTACGCTCCAGCATGTCCGCATCCGGCAAGCCGGCGCAATCGTCCTCTGCAGTGAAACGGGCGATGTTGTAAGCCGCCTCTACCGTATCCTTCAACGCCTGCTGGGAAAAGTCGGAAGTGCTGGCATTACCACGGCGCACATGGCCCTCGCCGCCCAGGTAGACGGTGACGCCCATGCCCTTGTCTTTATTCTGCTCTATCGTCTCGACGCCGCCCTTGCGCACCGAAACCGACAGCCCGCTACCCTCATTGATCTCTACCGCCGCATCGGAGGCGCCTTTTTCCTTCGCATAACGCAGTACATCCTGCGCCAATTGCTTCAATTGATCTTGACTATGTATAAACACTGATTCGCTCATGAGGGGGTCGTTTTCTTCGGAAATACCTATAAAACAGTTATCATAGCAGTCGTTTACAGAATGGCTGCCAGCCTTATCAAATCAGATCATGCCAAATCCCAACCGAGGCTCCTGCGGATTCCAGTCGAGTGAATTCGAAGAGGAATACGAACGCCCATCAAAATCCGAGTTAAAACGCCAGATGACGGCGTTGCAAAAGCTCGGCGAAGAGCTGATCGCCGAACCGCGTGACCGCGTCAAACGCGTGCCTATGCCGGAAGACGTGCGTGACGCCATCCTCGAATGCCAGTTAATCAAAGACCACGAAGGTCGTCGCCGCCAGACACAATATGTCGGCAAGAAAATGCGCTCGCTGGAGCCAGACGAAATCGCCGTTATCCAAAAGATGCTGGATAGCTGGAAAGGCGCGTCCAAATCGGAAACCGCCGCCCTCCACGCCATCGAACGCAAACGCGACAAATTGTTGACAGACGACAAGGCGCTGACTCAGTTGCTGGAAGACAATCCGGAACTGGATGCCCAGCAGCTGCGCACACTGATCCGCAATGCACGCAAAGAGCAGGCAGAGAACAAACCGCCTAAAGCCTATCGCGAAATTTTCCAGATCCTCAAGCAACTGCAGGCGGCCTCCGCTGCCACATCTACTACGGACGAAGAAGACGATGTCGAAGAAGACTAACCCGGATGAACTGAAGATCGGCCTGGTATCGGTCTCTGACCGTGCCTCCAGCGGTGTATATCAGGATGAAGGCATACCTGCACTGCAAGCCTGGTTCACCTCTGCGCTGACCAGTGCATGGAAAATGGAAACCCGTTTGATCCCGGACGAACAATCGGCGATTGAAAAAGCACTGATCGAACTGGTCGATATCGAACGCTGCGACCTGGTCATTACGACCGGCGGCACCGGCCCAGCCCGACGCGACGTCACGCCGGAAGCGACCATCGCTGTCGGCACCAAGGAAATGCCCGGCTTCGGCGAACAAATGCGCCAGATCAGCCTGCACTTCGTACCGACCGCCATATTGTCACGCCAGGTCACCGTGATCCGTGAAACTGCCGAGCACGCAGCACTCATCATGAACCTGCCAGGCCAGCCCAAATCGATCAAGGAAACCCTGGAAGGCCTGAAGGATACCGACGGCAAGCAAATCGTAGGCGGCATCTTCGCGGCCGTACCTTATTGCATCGACCTGATGGGTGGCCCGTATATCGAAACCAATGAAGCTATCTGCAAAGCGTGGCGTCCAAAACACGCGATTCGTCCAGCCAAATAATTTTTAAACTTCCCGTAATTTTTACTCACGATCATCATGACTTTAGAAGCCGTCGAACTTGAAACCGCACCCAACCCAACCGTTTCCATCATCTGGATGCATGGCCTAGGCGCCGACGGCAACGACTTTGTTCCTATCGTCAGGGAGCTCGACCTGAGCGGCTTGCCAGGCATCCGCTTCGTCTTCCCACACGCACCGGAAATCCCGGTCACAGTGAATGGTTTCCGCGAAATGCCAGCCTGGTACGACGTCGTCGTCACTGAGTTCGGTCGTGAAGAAGATGAAGCAGGTTTGCGCGCATCGCAAGTTTCTATCAATGAACTAATCGAACGCGAAAAAGCACGCGGCATCGCCACCAACAAAATCCTCATCGCCGGTTTCTCGCAAGGTTGCGCGATGACCTTCCAGGTTGGCCTGCGCTATCCTGAACGCCTCGGCGGCCTGCTGTGCCTGTCTGGTTATGTACCAATCGATTCGACGCTCGAAGCTGAAGCCAGTGCAGCGAACAAAGACATCCCTATCTACTACGGCCACGGCCGTGGTGATCAAGTCATTCCTATTACACGTGCCCAACGTTCGCTGAGCCTGTTACAGGCACTGGGATATGACGTTGAATGGCATGAGTACAACATGCCGCACTCGGTTTGCGGACCGCAGCTGGATGATATTTCCAACTTCCTGAAACGTGTGTTGAAGTAAGCGTTTGAAGGGGATGTGAAAAAGCACGCTATAGGCGTGCTTTTTTATTGCTTGTTTGATTTGCGGTTTGTTGGTGGTGAAACTGTTCTCTCTTCGTAGAGAGGTGCGTTGCCGGGGGTAGCCCGGCGGCTACTCACTTTTCTTGCTTCGCCAAGAAA
>JBEBUE010000284.1:0-4432 GCA_040393485.1 Herminiimonas sp. | reverse complement strand
GATATGGATGTCGTATTTGGCCTGGCTGACCAGATCGCGGTATTGGTCTATGGTGAAATCATCGCTTGCGACACGCCCGACAATATCCGTAGCAATCCTTTGGTGCAGCAAGCCTATCTGGGCGCGGTGGAGTCAGTATGAGTGCCTTGCTGGAAATCAAAAACCTGCATGCCTTTTACGGCAAGAGCCATGTATTGCATGGCATCAATCTCTCCATCGCACAGGGTGAAATTGTCAGCCTGCTCGGACGCAATGGCGTAGGGCGCTCAACCATGGTCAAGGCCGCTATGGGTATGGTTGAAGCAACTGGCTCCATCGTTTTCAAGGGCGAAGAAATCCTTGGTTTGCCGACTTACAAGATCGCACGCAAGGGTTTGGGCTATGTCGCGGAAAGTCGGGAAGTATTCCCCACGCTCACCGTGGCGCAAAACCTGCTGCTGGGCGTGCAGGAGCAATCACGCTGGAGTGCCGACGATATGTATCGCTTGTTTCCGCGTTTGCAGGAGCGCCAGCACGTGCAGGCAGGGGTGTTATCCGGTGGTGAGCAGCAGATGCTGGCTTTATGTCGCACTTTGATGGGTGATCCGGACCTGATCATGATCGATGAACCTACCGAAGGTCTGGCACCTCAAATGGTGGCGCTGGTCGCGAACTTCCTGCAGGAGCTGGTACAACGCGGCGTGTCGGTGTTACTGATAGAACAAAAGCTTGCGATCGCACTCGAAATTTCGCAGCGCGTGTATGTGATGGGGCATGGCCAGATTGTGTTTGAAGGCAGCCCGCAAGATTTACAGTCGCAAGCAGCGATCAGGAAAGAATGGCTGGGCGTCTGAGTACATCCTCATAGTTCGTCGGGCTTTACACCTGTCACTTTGATTTTCTTCTTGCTCCCACAGTTGCTCTGAATTACCTTACTCCTCACATGGGATAGTTATCGCCTATCCGATATATTTAAACAATCAAATTCTGATTTTGATAGTTTTTGTATAAAGTTCATGGGCGGTCACTATTCAGGAGTCTGTATGTCCCGATCTTTGTTGCAGTCGCCATTGCCCTCGTCATCGCCGATCTGGCTTGAAGTCCTGGCAGCTATTGCGTACGGCCATTGAGCGGGGATGCGAGCAGCGGTCTGAAGTGAATACCTTCCTTTTCCATTAATTTTACGTGGCTCATACAGAGCCACGCCAACTCCAGGAGACTCCATCATGTCTAGCGAAGCCAAGTGTCCTTTTCCCCATGCCGCAAGTGGCGGTACAACCAACAGAGACTGGTGGCCCAACCAGTTGCGCGTAGATGTACTTAACCAGCATTCAAACAAATCCAACCCTTTAGGCGAGAAGTTTAATTACGCCGAAGAATTCAAGAAGCTCGACTACAAGGCGCTGAAGGCCGACCTGGTCAAGCTGATGACCGATAGCCAGGATTGGTGGCCGGCTGACTTCGGTCACTACGGTCCGCAATTCGTGCGCATGGCGTGGCATGCAACAGGTACCTATCGCATCATGGACGGACGCGGCGGCGGTGGACGTGGTCAGCAGCGTTTTGCACCACTGAACTCCTGGCCCGATAACGTCAACATCGACAAGTCGCGCCGCCTGCTGTGGCCAATCAAGCAAAAGTATGGTCAACGTATCTCATGGGCCGACCTGCTGATCCTGACCGGCAACGTGGCGCTGGAATCCATGGGTTTCCGCACCTTTGGTTTTGCCGGTGGCCGCGCTGACGTGTGGGAACCTGATACAGATGTTAACTGGGGTTCAGAAACTACCTGGCTGGGTACCGACAAGCGTTTCAGTGGTGATCGCGACCTCGATGAAAACCTGAGCGCGACCCATATGGGCCTGATCTATGTGAATCCGGAAGGTCCGGACGGTAGCGGCGACTATATGGCTGCAGCCAAGGATATCCGCGCAACTTTTTACCGCATGGCGATGGACGATGAAGAAATCGTCGCGCTGATTGCCGGTGGCCATACATTCGGCAAAACCCATGGTGCCGCCCCAGAGTCGCACAAGGGACCTGAGCCTGAAGGTGCGCCGATAGAAGCACAAGGCCTGGGCTGGATCAGCAATTTCGGCCAGGGACATGGCAAGGATACGGTGTCCAGCGGCCTCGAAGTGACCTGGACCAAGACGCCTGCACTGTGGAGCAATAACTTCTTCGAAAACCTGTTCAAGTATGAATGGGAAATCACCAAGTCGCCGGCTGGTGCAAAACAGTGGGTGGCGAAGGATGCTGAAGAGATCATCCCGGATGCGCACGTCAAGGGTAAATTCCATAAGCCGACGATGTTGACCACTGATCTGACGCTGCGCTTTGATCCCGAGTTTGGCAAGATTTCCAAACGCTTCCACGAAGATCCGCAAGCCTTTGCCGAAGCGTTTGCACGTGCATGGTTCAAGCTGACACACCGTGACATGGGACCGCGTTCGCGCTACCTTGGCCCGGAAGTACCGAAGGAAGAATTGATCTGGCAAGATCCGATACCGGAAGTTGATTACAAGCTGGTGGATGCTGCTGATATCGCTGCATTGAAAGCCAAATTGCTGACTTCAGGTTTGTCCGTGAGCGAACTGGTAGGTACAGCCTGGGCTTCGGCTTCGACTTTCCGTGGCTCGGACAAGCGTGGCGGCGCCAACGGTGCGCGCATACGCCTGGCACCGATGAAGGATTGGGAAGTTAACCAGCCTGCGCAACTCGCCAAGGTCTTGAAAACACTGGAAGGCATACAGGCTGAGTTCAATCAGTCAGCTACCGGTGGCAAGCAAATCTCATTGGCTGACCTGATCGTGCTGGCGGGTAGCGCGGGTGTGGAGCAGGCAGCCAAGGCTGCAGGTGTCAACGTCACCGTGCCATTTACTGCAGGAAGCAATGACGCACGCCAGGATCAGACAGATGTGGAGTCCTTCGCTGCACTTGAACCACGCACTGACGGTTTCCGCAATTACGTCGGCCAGAAAAATCGTGTGCCGGCAGAAGTCGCGCTGATCGATAAGGCGCAGCTGTTGTGCCTCAGTGTGCCTGAACTGACAGTGCTGATAGGCGGTTTGCGTGCGATTAACATCAATGTGGGTGGCGTCAAACATGGTGTGCTGACCAAGACACCGGGCGTGTTGAATAACGAAGTCCTGCTCAATCTGCTGGATATGAGCACGCAGTGGAAGCCGGTGGAAAACGATGCGAATCTGTTCGAAGGACGCGACCGCAAGAGTGGAGAAGTCAAATGGACAGGTACGCGTGCGGACCTGGTCTTTGGTTCCAACTCCATCTTGCGCTCAGTAGCAGAGGTCTATGCCGAATCCGATGCGAAAGAAAAATTCGTCAAGGATTTCGTTGCAGCCTGGGTTAAGGTCATGAACGCGGATCGCTTCGATCTGGCATAACAGCAATCAAGTAGTTTGAACAAAGAAAACGATGCATCTGTCCGGATGCATCGCTTTTTATTTGCGCGTTAAGTTAAATCAGCCATAATCGACATACGAACACATACGGACGACAGCCATGCACATCTCCGCCGCCATTCCCATCATCCGTATTTTTGACGAAGCCAAGGCCAAGGAGTTTTACTTTGATTTTCTTGGTTTTAGTTGCGAGTGGGAGCATCGTTTTGGAGACAATTTCCCCGTCTATCTGCAGGTGCGACGCTCGTCGCTGATCCTGCATTTGAGTGAGCATCACGGCGATGCGACACCGGGCTCGGCGATCTTTATTCCGATAGACGATATTGATAGTTTGCACGCAGAGTTGCTGGCGAAAGACTATAAGAATGCCAAACCGGGTGTGCAGGATTTGCCATGGGGACGCATGATGGATATCACCGATCCGTTTGGCAATCATCTGCGCTTTTGCCAGCAGTCGCCTGACTGATTAAATCACTTCAATCTGCGACACAGCAATTTGCAGCGGCTAGTTGCCTGATGTATTGCAGGTATTGCTCTGCATTTGCATCCAACTCTGCGTCTGCAATGCCGTGCTCGACGCCATAACAGGCAAAGGCTGGCAGGTATTCGGCGCTGATGTATTCAATTGTCACGCGTAGCGGGCGAAGCAGTTCTTCCAGCGTGTAGTGATAGCGTCCATTGTGGTCGTAGTCGACGGCCTTGATGCCAGCGGAGACAGCGATACCTATACGTTTCCCGGCAAGCTTTTCGGTGCCGCGCCCATATGCAAATCCGTGCGTCAGTACTTCGTCCTGCCATTGCTTCAGCAGTGGCGGTGTGCTGAACCAGTAGAACGGGAATTGCAGGATGATGGTGTCATGTTCGAGCAATAGTGTTTGTTCCGCCGCCACATCGATGCGGCCATCCGGATATTGCTCGTGCAGTTGATGGATGGTGACGGTGTCCGTATTCTTTTGCAGTTCCTGCAGCCATCTTTTATTCACCACGGACTTGTGAATGTCGGGATGCATCACAATAACGAGGATCTTGTT
>JBEBUE010000283.1:0-4444 GCA_040393485.1 Herminiimonas sp. | reverse complement strand
AGTATCAGCAACTTGGAAAAACAGATATCAAAGTAAGCAATATCGCACTAGGCACCATGACCTGGGGCGAACAAAACAGCGAAGCAGAAGCACACGCGCAACTGGATATGGCGGTCGCCTCTGGCGTCAACCTTATCGACGCGGCAGAGATGTACCCGGTACCACCCAAACCCGAAACACAGGGCCTGACCGAACGTTATCTCGGTAGCTGGCTCAAGAAATCCGGCAAACGTGATCAATTGATCATTGCCACCAAAGCCGCCGGTCCCGCTCGCCTGCCCCACCAGCCCCGACATGTACGCAACGGCCAAAACAGTTTTGACCGCACCAGCCTGACCGAAGCCTTGCATGGCAATCTGGAACGCCTGCAAACCGATTACATCGACCTGTATCAGTTGCACTGGCCGGATCGCAGCGTGAATATTTTTGGTCGCCAGAATTACACGCACTTCCCGGATGAAGATACGGTGCCGATTGCCGAGACGCTGTCGGTGCTGGCTGACTTCGTCAAACAGGGGAAGATACGTTACATCGGCGTATCGAATGAAACACCGTGGGGACTCTCGCAATTCCTGCGCGCATCGGAACAATTGAACTTGCCGCGCATCGTCAGCATCCAAAATCCGTATAGCCTGGTGAATCGTTATTTCGAAATTGCACTGTCGGAATTTTCACATCAGGAACAAATAGGTCTGCTTGCCTACTCGCCACTCGCTTTCGGCGTGCTGTCCGGAAAATACCTGAATGGTGCACGTCCGGCTGATGGTCGCATCACCTTGTTTGAACGCTTCGTGCGGTATAAGGCACCGCAAGTCGAGACAGCGGTAGCTGCGTATGTCGCACTGGCGCACAAACATGGCCTTGACCCGGCACAGATGGCATTAGCATATGTCAACACACGACCGTTTTTAACGAGTACGATTATCGGTGCAACCACGCTACAGCAATTGCAAAGTAATCTGGATAGCATCAATCTCGAACTCGATGAAGCAGTACTGAACGGCATCGAAGAAATTCATAACCGACATGCCAATCCCGCAGCATGATGTCGGACACGCATGAGTAAATAAGTAAACGCAGTACTTCTCCCACGAAAGGAAGGTCATGAGTAAAACTTATAACGTCGCTGTTGTTGTCGGTAGCCTGCGCAAGGATTCGATGAATCGCAAGATGGCGCAGGCACTCACCAAGCTGGCACCGGAATCATTGAAACTGACCATAGTGGAAATCGGCGATCTGCCGCTTTTCAATCAGGATCATGAAGGCACGCCTACACCAGCCGTGAGTGATTTCAAGAACAAGATCAAATCGGCGAATGCCGTATTGTTTGTCACGCCTGAATACAATCGCTCAGTGCCTGGCGTGCTGAAAAATGCGATCGATACCGGCTCGCGTCCTTATGGTCAAAGCGCATGGAGCGGCAAACCCGGTGCCGTGGTCAGCGTCTCGCCGGGTGCGGTCGGCGGTTTTGGCGCCAACCATCATTTGCGTCAGGTGCTGGCATCGGTCAATGTACCGACCATGCCTCAGCCGGAAGCCTACATTGGTAATGGCGGCAAACTCTTCGACGAGAAAGGTGATATCACCGAGCCATCGACCGCTGAGTTCCTGAAGAAATTCCTGATCGCTTTTGATCTCTGGATAGAACGCAATATTTGATACCTAAACTGAAAACGGCGTTACAAGGTATATGCCTTGTAACGCCGTTTCTTATTTGAAGGCTGCTTAAAGTCGCTTCAGGCTCCGGCCAACAAGGGCCACAAAATCACCAGCCATGTCGCCCCCGCCAGGAACAAGGCCAACATCACGGCAGCGCTGCCTAAATCCTTCGCATTCTTCGATAAAGGATTGCGCTCCAGCGACACACGATCCACGACGGCCTCTATCGCCGAATTCAATAACTCGACGATCAGCACCAACACAAATACGCCTATCAGCAACAGCTTCTGTAATGCAGGCACCGGTAACAGGATGGCAGCGATGGTGGCGATCGCCACAACAATCAATTCCTGCCGGAATGCATGCTCACCTTTCCACGCCGTTTTGAAACCAGCGATCGAATAGCCGAACGCGGAGAAAATACGCTTCAGGCCGCTTTTACTTTTGAATTCGCTAACTGGTTGTTCTTGATTGATCATGCGATACACGGTGTGGGTGGGAAAACGATAAAGCTGCATCATCAGGCAATGCAGCAAACTGCAGCGATTATCAATGCAACGCTGGCCAGGCACAAGCGCCGCGCGTAGGCAAATTATCATCGCGACGACGTCAACATGACGTTAAGCAAGCTTGTCCTGCCACAATTAAACGAAAGTAGACTTTTGTCATCTTTCACAATGTGATATAAAGTCTGGACTGCAATGCACAAACCAGAACATGAAAACAGCAATTAATGCAGAGACAGACAAAACCTCGATTCAAGTCATAGAGCGCATGGTGGCACTACTGGATGCCTTGGCACTGTACCCGGATCCGGTCAGCCTGAAAGAACTTTCCAGCGTGACCGGCCTGCATCCCTCCACTGCGCATCGCATCCTCAACGACCTGGTAATCAAGCGCTTTGTCGATCGTTCCGAACCCGGCACTTACCGGCTCGGCATGCGTTTGCTTGAACTGGGCAACATCGTCAAAAGTCGCCTCGACGTGCGCGAAGCTGCGCTGGATCTGATGCGTCACTTGCACCGCAAGACCAATCAAACCGTGAATCTCTCGGTACGTCAGAACGACGAAATCATCTACATCGACCGCGCCTTTTCAGAGCGCTCCGGCATGCAGGTGGTACGTGCAGTCGGTGGACGTGCACCTTTGCACCTGACCTCGACCGGCAAGCTCTTCCTGTCTATCGATGAGCCACGCATGGTGCAGGCATATGCCACACGCACCGGCCTCGCTGGTCACAACAAGAATTCAATTACCGACCTGAAGAAACTGGAAGGCGAGCTTAACCAGGTGCGCCTGCATGGCTATGCGCGCGACAACGAAGAACTGGAACTGGGCGTACGCTGCATGGCAGCCGGCATCCATGACGACACAGGCAGGCTGATCGCAGGCCTCTCCATCTCTGCTCCGGCTGATCGCTTGCAGGAAGAATGGCTGGCTGACCTGATGGATACCGCCAAACAGATTTCAGCAGCACTGGGTTACAGCGAAACAAACTAATCACAGCAGCTACCTGAGCAGCAATAAAAAAGGCGCACTACCGTTCGCCTTTTTTATTAATTAGACATCCGACCTAATCGGAATTTTTGCGTATCAGAGCTTTACCTCCCTGCACCACCGCATACACAAACATGGTCGCGTAAAACCACACTCCCCAAATGAAGAGAAACAGTATTGAACCTTCTTCAAATGAAAATGGCCGCATATCAGATGGAGTTGGATCGCTTTCAGTAACGACCATAAGTATGCCTAGCACCAGCACAACCAATATTCCTATAAGTACGCAAACGCGACTAGATCTGCTCACTGACCAGAATCGGATGGCAACAATAGCAGACGGCACGACTACCGCAATGAATCCGACAAAAAGCACCACCAAATAACCTGCACTGAATTCCATTCATCGCCCATAAAGTAAAAACGGCAGGATTCGAAATAGAATCCTGCCGTTAGAAATTTAGATAGATTTTTAAATCAAAAATCAGCTCTCAACCGGTCTGCGCTTGCCCGCCACGTTTTGTGGCTGAGGATGCGTAGTGGTTTCCAGCCATTTGCGGATGCGTGCTGCATCGCCGAGGCGTGAGAACTTGCCTTTGGAATCCAGGAAGATCATGACGATAGGACGGCCGTTGATGTTGGCTTGCATCACGAGGCAGCGACCTGCTTCCGAGATGTAACCTGTTTTCTGGATGCCGATTTCCCAGTCAGGGTTGTTAACCAGACGATTTGAATTCGCGTATTGCAATGCGCGACCACCTGGCTCAACCACATATTTGGTGTCGGTCGAATACTGGCGCAGGATGGAGTGATTGGAAGCTGCGATCACCAGCTTGGCCAGGTCGGCAGCGCTTGCTACGTTGTTGCTGGAGAGACCGGTCGAATCAACATAGTGGGTACCGTTCATGCCAAGTGCACGTGCTTTCGCATTCATCGCTGCGACGAAAGCGCGGATGCCGCCCGGGTAGTGACGACCCAGCGCCGATGCAGCGCGGTTTTCTGAACTCATTAATGCAATGTGCAGCATGTTTGCACGCGACAATTGCGAACCTACACGCAGGCGTGACGAACTATTTTTTTCGCGATCGATATCTTCGTCAGTCACTTCCAGGATTTCATTCATATCCTGCTGTGCTTCAACCACGACCAGGCCAGTCATCAGTTTGGTGATCGATGCAATCGGCAAGGTCACGTTCGCATTTTTTTCAAACAATACTGCCGATGTAGATTGATCCAGTACCAGCGCCACGTTCGATGCCAGCGCCAAAGAATCGCGCGTCATGTTGAG
>JBEBUE010000282.1:0-4492 GCA_040393485.1 Herminiimonas sp. | reverse complement strand
GTCACCCTGCGCAAAGGCGCGTTACTGGGCGTAGGCTTGATGCCATTGTCCGGCTTCAACATCATCATGGTGCAGCATGCGGTCGGCTACTATCCGCAGTTCGGTGCACAGCTCGCGGCACTGGTCGTGTCGATACTCGTCATCCTGGAAATCATAGGCCCGGTCTGCACCCGCTATGCACTTGTTGCATCCGGTGAAGCCAAGCAATAAGCAAACAAGGAAACCCTATGCTGGAATTCAATAATTCGACACCGCTGACCATGGGTGTAGAGCTGGAACTGCAAATCGTCAACCGCCGCGACTACAACCTCACGCGCGGCTCCAGTGATTTGCTCGTGATCATCGACAAGAATGACCACGGTTACGATATCAAGCCGGAAATCACCGAGAGCATGATCGAAATCGCTACCTCGGTGCACACCGATCACAAGGAAATGCTGGCCGAGCTGACCGCCATGCGCACGCTGCTGGTCAGCGCTGCCGACAAGCTCAACCTCGGACTTGCCGGTGGTGGTGCACATCCGTTCCAGCATTGGGAAGACCAGCGTATTTATCCAACCGATCGCTATCGCCTGGTCTCCGAGTTGTACGGCTATCTGGCCAAGCAATTCACCGTGTATGGCCAGCACATACACATCGGTTGCGCTACCGGCGATGAAGCGATACGTCTCGCACATATGCTGGCACGCTACATTCCGCACTTCATCACGCTATCCGCATCGTCGCCGTTTTACCAGGGCGTGGATACCACCTTCCAGTCGTCGCGCCTGACCAGCATCAATGCCTTCCCACTGAGTGGCTACATGCCTTTCGTCACCGACTGGGATGCATTCAATGCTTACTTCGATAAGATGTCCAGCCTCGGCATCGTCGCCAGCATGAAAGATTTTTACTGGGACATCCGGCCCAAGCCGGAATATGGCACGGTGGAAATTCGCGTCTGCGATACGCCGCTCTCAATAGAAGTCGCGGTCGCGCTGGCAGGTTACGCACAAACGCTGAGCAAGTTTTTCTTTGCCCAGCAGGAATTGAAACCGGCGCAGGACACTTACCTGACCTACTCCTACAATCGCTTCCAGGCGTGCCGCTTCGGCCTGAACGGTGCCATCATCAATCCGATCAACGGCACCCAGACTTCGATCAAGGAAGACATCCTGCAAACCTTCGATATGTTGACTGATATTGCCGCAGAGCTAGGCACTAGCGAAGCGATAGAGTTGTTGCGCCAGCGCATACAAGCCGGACAATCCGACGCCGACTGGCTGCGCGCCTGTTATGAGAAATCAGGCTCACTCAGCGATGTCGTACGTCAACAAAGCGCTGTCTGGATGGCGCGCTAGGCACATTTTTTTTGCTGCACTGCACAGAAAATCCCCTGCTGTTGCTTGCATGTGTAAGCCTTTTCCCACAGCAGAATCGGAAAACCACCGATTCTGCGATGTTATCAACTACTTCACAATTCACTCTGTAAAAGTCATAGCCGTCTAACAGAGGAGAAGTGAATGTCGAACGGATTGAATGGTCGCGCTGAAGTCACGGATGTATCGATTTCCAGCCCCCATAACATGGCCGTATTGCAAGCTCGGAATAACTCCCACACTCATACGCTCAATCAGCTTGCGCGTTGCGGCGACCTGTATGGTGCATCCGCTCCGATGCAACAGTTATTCGAGATGATAGGCAAAGTGGCACCGACCACTGCCAACGTCCTGATCGCAGGCGAAAGCGGCACCGGCAAGGAATTAGTGGCGCAAGCCATCCATCAACTGAGCCGTGAACAGGATCAGCCTTTCGTTGCACTGAACTGTAGTGCCGTGTCACCGCAATTGATCGAAGCGGAATTGTTTGGCCATGAACGCGGCAGCTTTACCGGCGCGATCCGCATGCAAAAAGGCTGCTTCGAGCGTGCGCATGGCGGCACCCTCTTCCTCGATGAAGTCACAGAAATGTCGCTCGACATGCAAGTCAAATTGTTGCGCGTCCTTGAAAGCAGCCGCTTCTGCCGCATCGGTGCAGAAGAAGAAACCGAAGTCAAAGTCCGCGTCATCGCCGCCACCAATCGTGATCCGCTGGAAGCAATGAAGAGCGGTATCCTGCGCAGCGATCTCTTCTATCGCCTGGCCGTCTTCCCACTGGATCTGCCGCCCTTGCGCGAACGGGGCGAAGACATCCGCCTGCTGGCCAGCCTGTTCCTCGACCAGCTAAATGAGGAAGATGGCCGCGACCGGGTCTTTTCCAAGGCTTCGTGGCGGCTACTCAATGAATATCAGTGGCCCGGCAACGTGCGTGAACTGAAAAACGTCGTGCACCGCGCCTACATCATGGCCGACCATGAGCTGGAACTGCTGCCGCTGGTCAATCCGAACAAAAACATGGTCAGCGAACAAAGCGGCGATTGCGTCACGGTACAACTGGGCAGCAAGCTGGCCGATGCCGAACAACGCCTGATTTATGCCACTTTGGGCCACTGTGGCGGCAATAAGACTCTGACTGCCGAGGTGTTAGGTGTGAGCCTGAAAACCCTTTACAATCGTTTGAATGAATACCAGGCCAAGCTGTTCCTGGGAGATGTTATTCCCCACGTGCGGCCATATGGTGCACAAGGCAGGAATCAATGAGAGGCAAAGTCAGCCATTAACGTTAAGTTAAGCGCGCATACCAATAATGATAAAAATTTTAGTAGTCGATGACCATGCAGTAGTACGCGCCGGTGTGCAATATTTCATTGCACAAGTGCCGGACATGAAAATCGAAGGCGAAGCCGCTACTGCGCAAGAAGCTATCCGTCTGGTGCGTTCCCAGGATTGGGACATTGTTTTGCTCGACATTAATATGCCTGACAAAAGCGGCGTCGAAGTGTTGAAGCAGATCAAGCGCGAGAAGCCGGACCTGCCGGTACTGATCCTGAGCATGCATCCGGAAAGCCGCTATGCGGTTCAGATCCTGCGCAGCGGAGCCAGCGGTTATGTACAGAAGGAAGCGTTGGCAGAGGAATTGGTGAATGCGATCCAGACCATCCTGCGTGGCCACAAATACATCAGCCATACCGTTGCGGAATTACTGACAACAGAACTCGACACCAGTACTGAAAAGCCTTTGCATGAAACCCTGTCGAAACGCGAATACGAAATTTTCTACAAGTTATGCCAGGGACATGGCGTGACCAAAATAGCTGAAGAATTATGTCTGAGCGTAAAAACAGTCAGCACCTATCGGGCACGCGTATTGCAGAAGATGAACATGGAAAACAACGCGGGCATTATTTACTACGCAATCAAACAAAACCTGATTGATTGACGATAGTTGGAACAGGTAACACGAATGCCATTCGGCAATCGACATTCTTAAATGTGGTTGGAATATGACTCAAACAACGACTTTCGAAAATACGGTAACGCATCCCTTGCGCGTCTTTCTGGTGGAAGATTCGCTGGATGTACGTGAACTGATGATAGAAAACCTGACGATGATACCCGGCGTCGTCGTTGCTGGTGTGTCTGAGTCAGAAGGCGATGCACTGAACCAGCTGAATGCGCTGCCATGCGATGTCTTGATTGTTGACATCCAGCTCAAAAAAGGAAATGGCATCAACCTCTTGCGTCAGATTTCTGAAAAAGCAAAAGCCGCGAATGCGCTGAAAATCATCTGCAGTAATAATGCGACCGAAGTGTTCCGTCGCGTCGGTCGTCAATACGGCGTTAATCACTTCTTCGACAAGACTTCTGAATTCCCGCAGTTATTTGAATTGGTCAAAAGCCTGAGCAGCGCCAATCATGGTGTCAGAGCCCACGGTTAAACACTGTTGCGGCATCACGCACTAGCGCGATTTTTCTTCTTCAGTACCCTCTTCGCTTTCGTCATCTACCTCGATCTGCATATTCTCTTCCGTCTTGGGTATGCTGATAGCAATCGTCGTCCCACCTCCCGCACTGCTATTTACCCGCACTGAACCACCGAGATAACCGGCACGCTCACGCATTCCGCGCAAGCCATGTGTAATCACGCCCGATTGCGCCGTTGGGATACCGACGCCGTTGTCACGGATGGTCAGCAGGATTTCATCATCAGCATCATCCAGGATCACATCGACATGTGTCGCCTGTGCATGCTTGGCAATGTTGTTGAGCGACTCCTGCACCATGCGGAACAAGGCAATATCCACGCGTGGCGCATATATCAGCCTGTCGTCCGGCAGGCTTGCATTACAAGTGACGCCTGTATACTTTTCAAATTCGGCCGCCTGTTCAGCGATCGCGATCTTGATGCCGAATACATCCAGCTTGTCGGGACGAAGGCCGTTCTGGATACGACGCGTCGCATCAGTGATCGAACTCAGCAAGGCTTTGATTTTGAGGGAACGCTCGGTAAATTTTGGCTCTGGCGGCATTTGCTGGAACAACAACGATAGATGCATATTCAAGGCCGTCAGCGCCGATCCGAGATCGTCGTGCAATTCGCGCGCGATCGAGCGCTTCTCTTCTTCACGTGTAGT
>JBEBUE010000281.1:0-4515 GCA_040393485.1 Herminiimonas sp. | reverse complement strand
CAGGCATTGCGCCCGCAATTCAACATACGCATCGGTACCGGCTTCACCTGCTTCGAACTGACTGACTATCTCTGCTAAATTCATTTTCGCTTCCATAAAGGTCGGTTAAATTTCATTTTCAAAGCAGCAGTCGCGGAGGACTTTTTCTTCCGCCTTGAGGACATATTGTACCTAAGCCGTCAGGCGATGCACGTTCGGCGGAGATTCGCTTGCCGATCAATAGCTGGGATAAAAAAAGCCGTCGCAAGCGACGGCTTTTTTTCACACGATCTGATGCAGATCAGTGACCGGACAATGCAGCTTCAGCAGCAGCGTTTTGTTTACGGATTTTTTCTTTTTCAGCTTCTTCAGCGCTCAGTGGTACTGCTGGATCTGCGCTTGTTGCTTCTGCTGCTGGTGCCGCAGGCGCTGCAGGTGTGTGGCTTTCTGCGCCGCAACCAGCCAACAACATAGCCAATGCGAATGCTGCGAATAATGCTTTAGTCATTGCTCTTCCTTCTGAATAAATGATTCTATGTATTTGCAAACGCACGCTAACACCTGCGTCTACCACGCGTACTTACACGACGAACATTGCATACGCCACTGAAGCCTCTGACGTGAGTATGTGAGATGTTAAGAAAGTGGTAAATTGTGGAATCCACTTACCGCCATCAGGCGCAATGCCAATGTGGCTGCGGTTTCTACGTATATGTGCGTTGTCATATGATGTGTGTGCTGCAACAAAAATCACATGCAATCAAGTGTACAAATCATGGGAAAGAAACAAAGATGAAACCTTGCTTGCGCAAGTTATTAAAACTCACTGCACTCATCGTCAGCATCGTACTCATCACCGTACTTGCAGTACGCGCCTACGATGTGCATGACGGACCATCACTGCAACTCTGGCACACACATGTGCCGCATGAGATGTCGCGCAAGGAAATATCGAAAGCTGACTGGGCTGCATACATCGCCGCCGAGAATGCTGTGTTCGATGAATTCAAAAGAGAAGTCACTGACAAGCTGGAAGCAGAGGTACGTGTTCCAGGTAATCGCTACTACATCGATAGTCCTATTTACCCGGGACATTTCAAACAGGACTGGAATCGCTCCTACCTGCTGGAACCACAAGGCAGTCCACGCGGCGCAGTCGTACTCTTGCACGGTTTGACCGATACGCCGTACAGCTTGCGTCATATCGCTAACCTTTATCAGCAGCGCGGCTATGTCGTCGTTGGAATACGCATGCCGGGCCATGGCACCGTACCGGCAGGATTGACAGATGTTGAATGGGAGGACTGGCTGGCGGCTACACATCTGGCTGTGCGGGAAGCACGACGCCGCGTACCTTCGCCCTTGCCTTTACAGATCGTCGGCTTCTCCAACGGCGGCGCACTGGCACTCAAGTACACGTTGGAGACACTGGACGATACCGGATTACCGCGACCGGACAGGCTGGTTTTGATTGCACCGATGATAGGTGTGACCGAATTGGCTCGCTTTGCCGGTGTGTTCGGCTGGCCCAAAATTTTCCCGGCCTTTGCCAAGGCGGCCTGGCTGGATATCGTGCCCGAGTTTAATCCGTTTAAATACAATTCATTCCCGGTGAATGCAGCGAGTCAATCCTCATTGCTGACACGTAATCTGCAAGCGCACATTGTGCGTGAAGAAGGACGCCTGCAACAACTGCCGCCGATACTCACCTTCCAATCCATCGTGGACTACACCGTCAGTACACGTTCGGTCGTCAATAGCTTGTACGCACGATTACCTGACAACGGCAGTGAGCTGGTGCTGTTCGATTTGAATCGCTACGTCAAGTTCGGCCCCTTGCTGCGTTCCGGTAATCATCTGCAGGCAGATCGTTTATTGCCACCGGCACCGCGCAACTTCAGGTCTACCGTGATTACGAATGCAGGCAGCGACACACGCGATGTAAAGGAGCTCAGTACCGCCGCGCAGAGCAACAGCGAGCAACGCCGCGCACTGGGCCTGGCCTTTCCTGCGGATGTATTTTCGCTGTCGCACCTGGCGCTACCCTTCCCGCTTACCGATCCGCTGTACGGTACGCAACCGGATAGCAGCGATGACTTCGGCGTCAATCTCGGTGCGATGGCGATACGCGGCGAACGCGGCGCGCTCATCATCAGCCAGGATGCGCTCACGCGCCTGACATCGAACCCCTTCTTTCCCTACATGATCGAGCGCATAAACGAAGGTTTAAGTCTCCCGAATAAGCGCTGATTGAGGACTAGCCCGGGCATTAGGCTATCATTGCGTATTGTCCTGAATGAATCTGCATAACCATGACACAAACCCTGATCGACACCAAGGCGCTGGAACAAGTGCTGGACGAATTTGCCGATGCCCGCAATTGGCGCCAACACCACTCACCGAAAAACCTGGCGATGGCGCTGACCGGTGAAGTGGGCGAGCTGGTAGAAATCTTCCAGTGGCGCAGTGAGGAAGATTCCTGGCAGGTTGCACAAGCACCGGAAACCGCAGAGCACGTGCGCCAGGAATTGGCAGACGTCGCTTTATACCTGATACGCCTGGCGTCTGTATTGAAGGTCGATCTCAATGCCGCGATCCAGGACAAGCTGGTACTGAATGCCAAAAAATATCCGCCGCTGTAACAGTCGTCACCCAAGATTTGAATCACACTGATATTTCCCATGACCGATACACCATTCAATTCCCGCACCAACAAAGCCACCACTTTTAGCACATGGTTACACGAGCAAAACCAGGAAAACTGGGATGCCGCCATCAACCATCGCTTCATCGATGAATTGTTTGCCGGCAGCGTCGCGACCGATGTGCTGCAACATTACCTGGTACAGGACTACCAGTTCATTGACCGCTTCGTGGCGCTACTAGGCGCAGCGATTGCCAGCGCTGATCGCTTTGAATCGCGCGTCCGCCTTGCACGCTTTACCGCGATGATTACGAGCGATGAAAACACTTACTTCCTGCGCGCATTCGATGAGCTCGGCCTCCCGGCCAAACATCGCAATGCGCCGCAACTGACGCCGCAAACAAAAGCCTTCCAGGACTTGATGACAGAAGCAGCGCACAGCCAGATCTATCCGCTGTGCCTGTCGGTGCTGACGGTCGCAGAATGGCTCTACCTCAGCTGGGCCGACCGTCCGGATGCTGCGTTGCCGCCGCGCTTTATCCATGCCGAATGGATCACGCTGCACAACAATCCGGCCTTTGCTGATTTCATCGGCTGGTTGCGTTCGGAACTGGATCGCACCGGCGCTGCGCTGGACGCAGCAGGACAGGCGCAGTGCGCTGATATGTTTGGCCGCGCGGTCAAGCTGGAACGTGATTTCTTCGATCACGTCTATAGCCCGCTCCAATATTCTTGAACCACCGCCCGCTTAGTTGTTGCGGGCAATTCCCTTATAAGGAAGACCATGTCTTTTACTGCTGAAATCTGGAAAAAGAATGCGGCCTTGTTTGAAACAACCCGCACCATGCCGTTTAACCAGGAACTCGCTGACGGCACTTTAAGCAAAGAACGTTTCCGTCATTACATGATCCAGGACGCGCACTATCTGGTAGCGTTTGGCCGTTCGCTGGCGATTGCCGCCGCTAAGGCTGACAATGCAGACGAAGTGGTGCAGTTCGCCAACGCCGCGCACGGTGCCGTAGTGGTGGAACGTAGCTTGCACAAGGATTTCATGGAACAGTTCGGCGTTAGTCCTGACACTTTCGCCAACACCCCACTGTCACCGACCACACATCATTACTGCAGCTTCCTGCTGGCCAATTCATGGAGCAAATCTTATCCGGTCGCGCTGGCCGGTTTGTTGCCGTGCTTCTGGATTTACGCAGAAATCGGCCGCGATATCATCGGCCACGCCGCCAAGAACAATCCCTACGACGCATGGATCGCCACTTACGCTGGAGAGGAGTTCCATACCGCTGTGCGCGCAGTGATCGCCACCGTTGATCGCGTCGCCGCCGTCGCTAGTGAAGAAACGCGTCAAGAGATGCATATTGCTTATACGCATGCTGCCAAACTGGAATGGATGTTCTGGGACTCGGCTTACCGCCTGGAGCAATGGCCGGTCTGACGCAATAGCGGTGCATACACCATTCCTTCTCCTACATGAGCACGAATGGAGTATGCTCGGCATCACGGTAGCGATATTCATATCTTTCCTTCACCATCTAACAGGAGATCGCCATGGACGAAGAAAATTTCAACCTCAGCATGCGCAAGTTTTTGAAAATGGTAGGTGTCAGCTCACAGCATGAAATCGAGAAGGCAGTCGCCGCTGCTATAGCCAATGGCAGCATTAAAGGCAATGAATCCTTCCCTGCCAAGGTGACACTGGACGTTGCAGGCATCAAGCTGAACGTCAGCTTTGATGGCGAAATACGCTTGCAGTAATTCCGGCAAACGCTGCCTGGTCGGCAGCCATCATACAAAAACGGATGTGCATCACTGCACATCCGTTTTTATTTTTACGCACCCTACTGTGACACTTACCACTTATATGGCGGGATCGCGATACT
>JBEBUE010000280.1:0-4535 GCA_040393485.1 Herminiimonas sp. | reverse complement strand
CTTGCCCAACGGCCCCAGTTTCAGGGATACGTCTGCACCTGCGCCATTGTAAAAACCGTCCATGCCCGCTGTTACCTCAGTCCAGCCCAAGGTCTGACCGAAAGCTGCGATCTGACCGCCTGAATGGTAGTACGGGCCGCCCGATGCCAGTGGTCCGTAGATGGCGATGTTGTAGTACTTCTGATCTTCTGGCCATGGCTTGTTCGCATCACCAAATTTGTACTCAGGCGGCGGGTTCGGATTTTTCATCTTAAACATGGCCAGAGGCTTGACCATCTTTAACAGCGGATCCTTGAACGAGCCAACACCACGGATGAAACCGCCACCATACTTGGCCAGACGTGCGTCTGGTGATGCCATAGCGATCATCACGCGTGCCGTATCTTCCAGCGTGAATGAAGCAGGAGTCGCCATCCGGAATTCGAAATCGAGCAGATCCATTGCGCCTGCCGGCGTTAATGGCGTCTGGAATTGCAACAGGATTTTCTTGTCGCCCACACCTTGGAACTGGGCATTGCCCTTGTAGCCGAATGTCAGGTTGTTGTTGATGAAGAAGGTTGCATCCGTCAACGTTACCGGCGGCAACAGCATCGGTAGCCTGGCGTTAGGTGCAAACTGGAACTCGACAAAAGCTTCCGGCATCAGCGCACTAGTACCTGCTTTCTTCATCGTGGCGCCATCCGCGACCTCATTCGCCACGTCGATGCCAGTGCCGGCACCGCTGGAGATATCCATAGGAATCGGCATCACGACTGCTGCGCGCATGGTCAGCTGGTCGGCACGCACGCCCAGCGACTCCATCGTCAGTTTGATCGGTCCACCCAGGTTAGCGCGTGCAGCCATCTGTGCACCAGCCGGGAAATTCAAGGAGCTCACGCCGAAGTAGCTGTCATCCACTATCTTCTTCAGGTCAACTGGCATACGAGCCGTGGTCAAATCGAAATCAGCGGTAGAAATCGAGATAATCAGCGAACGCAGTGAGGTTTGCCCCATCACGTTCTGTACCTTGTTACCAAATAACTTGGGCATCGAGATTTGTTTATCAATCGCGATGATGAAGGTTTGCTGGGCACTATTGCTGGTAAAAAAATACAGATGGATTTTGTCTTTGCTGGTGGTGTAGCAGCCAGTCAGCCCACCGCCACAGCTGGTCTTTTTCAAATCACCGACCATCTTTTGCAACTCGTCCTTGGCGTCGAGCGCCAGGCCGCCCAGCATCTTCTTCAGGGCTGGCCTTATATTAGGTACGTCGCTGGCATGCGCCGACTGATGGATCGCCAGGCTACCGACCAACAGAAAGCTGGCAACGGTAAATGTTTTTTTAATAATGCGGGTGATCGAAAAGCGCGCTGCAGTTAAGGAAGAGATCATGTTTACTACCCTGTTCGCCAAGAATGCAAAGAGTGTAGACATTTCCGAATAGAAACTTCATGAGCAACTCTAAGCAATCCTGAGCAACATGCAGCGACTTCTGCGCCGCGCACAAGCAAGCGCGAACTGCACCATGCCGGATTACGTATACCGGATGGCTACAGCAGTTTTATGAAGGGGATCTGGCAGGACCGAGCCGTCCGCGACGGCTGCAGGGGGCGCTTAAATCAAGGGCAGATTTTGCTTTGTTCGTGGAAGCGGTAACCGATAGCACGCAAGGTACTGACCGGCAGCGCCTGTCCCGATGCATCCTCGACCTTGCGACGCAGCCGATTCATCTGGGTATCCAGCCGACGCTGGTCGTAATCGATGAAATCTTCACCCAGCGCATCGACGATGCTTCTGCGCGTTACACATTCACCGCCACTCATCAAAGCCAGCAAGACGATATGATCCTGTTCGGAGAGCGCAATACTGATGCCGTTCGGTGAAATCAGGCGACGCGGCGAGGCCGACAATTGCCAGTATTTTGTGTATTCGGGTATGAGTTGTGGTGCAACTACTTCACCGTGATCAAACTTGCGATCGGTGATATCGCGCGCCACACCTATCCTGACCTGATGTTCTTCGGACCAGGACGCGGACCAGCTGATATAGATGACGCTTCCATCCTTACGGATATAGCGGTTCTCAAAATACCTCTGCAGATAACCACCCATCACGCGATCAATAGATTGCTCGGTGCGGTTCCGATCTTCCGGATGCACCAGATCCAGCATGTATTTGCCGACCATCTCTTCCGGCGTGTAACCAAAAATACGTTGGCACGCACCTTTAACCGACAGGCATTTGCTGTCTGCATCTACAGCAACAATCGCATCCAGCATCAAATCACCGTAGTCACTATGCGAAGAGCTATTTTTTACTTCTGTTTGCATCTCATGCTCATTCAACAATTTCAGTTCAGCGTCGTTCGTCATATGAGGTAAACAGTTTGAAACTTTAATTGGTTAAGCAGGTAGTTATACGCGATATTGGATGAAGCATTTTACGGAAACACGGGAACGCTTGCAGCTTGTATTCAAGATGCACGCGCGATTTAACGCCCTCACAGCGACAAAGACACAATTTCGGCATGAAAAACAACTGTAAGCACATTCCTCTCCGGCCCTCACCACAGCTTTAATTTCCAAAAAGGTATTTAGTCTGAGGCGCGCGCCTAACAGGATTTTTGATAAATCACATTTTTCATGATTCCTGCCTGCGCAGGAATCATGGCTGTCACCAGGAAATATTTGTAAAACGACGCATGATTTCTACATAGGTAGGCGCAGCAACAGAGGCAAGCATGCCAATCACAAGGCTAGTAGCAAGCACAATGAATGCCCACTTCGACCAGCTACGCTGCACTCTATTGAAATGCTCAACGCTATGCCATTCACGATTCTTCCACGCCATTTCCCTTCCTTTAAAGCCCAGCCATAGCGCAACCACTATCCCGACGTAGGGAATGATCGCGAGCAGGCCCCACCAGGTACGATTACCTATCGCCCAGATCCAGTTCAACAGGAAAGCCCCCCAACTCCACCCTTTGACTCCGGCTGGTATTTGTTCCCCGTATTTGCCATTGGCGCCTGAATTTTTTCGTCCGAAATCCAAATCATTTGTGTGCATCATCTTGATCCTCATATTTTGAATGCCAAAAACGCTGCGACTGTTAGCGCACCTGACCGTCGCAGCCACCACGGCAATGCGCGCTATCCCGGTTTAAGTCGGGCAGCGATAGACATTGCCCGATAAAGTCACATTGGTTTGCGACAGCGAGTCTTTGCTACCCGTCTGCCCGGCGCGTTGCGTCAGCAGATAAACAAGATTGCCGCCCATCGCCGCAGCCTTGTTTTTCAAGTCATTGCGCGCGCCTGTTTCGAGGTCAGCGTTGGAAGTGATCGCACCGAGCAGAAAATCGCCCTGGCTCCCGGTAATATCACCAAGGAAAGTGCATGACTTTCCCGGTTCCTTCTGCGTCACTCGTACCATGGATGCCCCCGGACTCGCCGTTGGTATCGGTGCGCAAGCATTCACAGTTGCAAGCGCTGCACCGATGTACAGCGCGCTATTGAAAACTTTGTGCGGCATTACAACTCCTTAGCGAAATTTGTAGTCCACGCCGACTGTGAATTGCTGGCTTTTGATCGTAGCGTTGTTGTTGCCCTTCCATTCCAATTTTCCATAGTCGATGTACTGCGCGCGCACGCGCCAGTTGTCCGTGACATCGTAAGAAACCCCGACGCCCAGATTGAGCAGGGACTTTGACTTGCTGGTCGACTCCACGTCGCCGCGACGGCGTCCTGATTCATAGCTGAGTCCGGCGATGCCGAGCAGCGCCAACCGATCTGTCAGGGGCCAGTGACCAACGACATTGAGCGAGGCCGCACCCAGCGAGAATTTGTCTTTTCTATTTCCGACCTTGGTCTCGATTTCACCCAGGCTGCCGAGACCACCTTCTACCGACAGGAAGCGGTTGAATTGATAACCACCGCGTACGCCCAAGGTCGCGTTATTGGCAGAATCCGTAGCCCAACCCGGGCGGCTAGTAGTGAATTTGTCCCGGGCATAACCGAGGTCGCCACCCAGATACCAGTAGCTCTCTGCTGATGTAGCACCAGCTGCATGTACAGGCGGCTGCAAGGCAAAGAGCGACAAGCCCAGAAAAGCACCTAAAAAACTTACTGAAGTACGCATATAATTTAATCTCCAATGAATAAAAGTTTCTGTAAAACGATAAAACAATATCGTTTTACATTAAACTATTTAATCGTGCAACTATTTTTGGAGATCGGTGTGCCTACCCTTGCCTCTTTTTCACAACCTGCGGCAGCTGCATTAGCCCGCATACAATCGATTTCGCGCTGGATGCGGTGGCTGACGCTGAGTGGCAGCATCATTGCGCTCATGGTCGTACTGTTGACCTGGTTTTGGATTCCGGCCAGTGAACTCGAAGCTTTCCTGCGCGAAGTCCTGGCAGTACCAGCAACGTGGCCAGCAATGCAGCTTTCGCTTACATCGCGTGCAATAGGCTTCCTGATTACTGGTGTCGGCACTGGTTTATTGATTTGTGCGTTGCTGCAGGCGCACCGCATGTTCTCGGCGTTTGCACAGGGTGA
>JBEBUE010000279.1:0-4538 GCA_040393485.1 Herminiimonas sp. | reverse complement strand
GTATGTACCGATTCCGTTTTGCCTTGCGCATTACGGAAACGCGCTTGCATACGACGTGCCTGGAACGCTTCACAATTCGATACCGAAGAAATCTCACGGTAAGTATTCTGTGCCGGCAACCACACTTCCAGATCGTAAGTCTTGGTCGCGCCAAAGCCCATGTCGCCGGTACACAAAGTAATCACACGGTAAGGCAAGCCCAGCTTCTTGAGGATGTTTTCAGCGTGGCCGCACATCTCATCCAGCGCTTCGTAGGACTTCTCAGGATGCACTACCTGCACCATTTCAACCTTGTCGAACTGGTGCTGGCGGATCATGCCGCGTGTGTCGCGACCATAGCTGCCCGCCTCGGAACGGAAGCACGGCGAATGCGCTGTCATACGGATCGGCAGGCTGTCACCAGCCACAATCTCATCACGCACGATATTCGTCAGCGGCACTTCAGCGGTAGGAATCAGGTAGAGCGCTTCGCCCTCGCCTTCCTGGCCACCTTTTTTCACGGCGAACAAATCAGCCTCAAACTTCGGTAACTGACCAGTACCCTGCAGCGAATCTGCATTGACGATATACGGGGTGTAGCACTCGGTGTAACCGTGCTCTGCGGTATGCGTGTCCAGCATGAATTGCGCCAGTGCGCGGTGCAAGCGTGCGATGCCGCCTTTCATGACTGAGAAACGCGAACCGGTGATTTTGGCCGCCACATCGAAATCCAGACCGAGTGCAGCGCCCACATCAACGTGATCGCGGATTTCAAAATCAAAGCTACGTGGTGTACCGACTTTGCGCAATTCCACATTGCCTGCTTCATCTGTACCGACTGGCACCGATTCATGCGGCAAGTTAGGGATAGACAGCATGAATTCGCTGATTTTCGTTTGCAAGACATCCAGGCGCGCTGCCGACGCTTTCAACTCGTCACCGATACCGGCCACTTCTGCCATCACTGCTGAAGTGTCTTCGCCCTTGCCTTTCAAGGCGCCGATTTGCTTGGACAGCGTATTACGCTTGTTTTGCAGGTCCTCGGTACTGGACTGGATCTGCTTGCGCTCCGCTTCCAGTGCATTGAAGGTGGCAACATCGAGCTTGAATTTGCGGCCTGCCAGGCGGGCGGCAACGCTATCGATGTCTTTACGAAGAAGTTGAATGTCTATCATGGAAAAACGCTAAAAGATGAGATAAGTAGAGATTGTACCAAGCCGCAAGCCGATTCCAACGTAGCCGGAAAAATTCAGCACTAACCAGCCCTCCCTGCCCGGCCTGCGTTACCATTGCCCTACTTTACGAACTTAGTAAGCAGAATCATGGAAGATCCAAACACACCCCGTCCGGTTTCCCTCACCGTCCTGATCGTCGGACTGGTTATCGCCCTCGCGCTGGCCGTCTGGGGCGGCCTCCAGTTCCTGAATTCAGGCCACAGCCTGGGCTATGGCGTAGTTGCAGGTGTCAGCATCGGTGCAGCTTATGCATTCCTGAAACAAATCCGGATGCGCCGCAACGGCGAAGAATAAGCTAGCGGCTGGAATTCAGCTTCAACCGCTATTTTTTGCTATTCCCCGGCCTCTTCATCCCATTTTTTCAGCAAGGCCAGCTTTTCCGCTATCTTGATCTCCAGCCCTCGTGGCACAGGCTGATACCAGCCTGGCTCTGCCAGATCATCAGGCAGGTAAGTTTCACCAGCAGCGTAAGCATTGGGCTCGTCATGCGCATATCTGTACTCATGACCGTAGCCCAGTTCTTTCATAAGCTTGGTCGGCGCATTGCGCAGATGCACAGGAACCTCGCGGCTTTTGTCTTGCTTCACGAAGGCACGCGCCTGGTTGTATGCGTTATAACCCGCATTACTTTTTGCCGCGACGGCGAGATAGATGACCGCCTGCCCCAGCGCCAACTCCCCTTCCGGACTGCCGAGTCGCTCATAGGTCAGTGCCGCATCATTGGCTATCTGCATGGCCCGGGGATCGGCCAGGCCTATATCCTCCCATGCCATGCGCACTATGCGCCGCGATAAGTAGCGCGGATCTGCGCCACCATCCAGCATCCGCGTCAACCAGTACAAGGCAGCATCCGGATGGGAGCCGCGCACAGACTTATGCAAGGCTGAAATCTGGTCATAGAAGTTGTCGCCGCCCTTATCAAAACGCCTGGAATTCAAGGTCAAGGCATTTTGCAGAAAATCAGCTGTGACCTTTTTGGTGCCGGTGGTGTTGGCCGCCGTATTCGCCTGCTCCAGCAAGTTCAGGAACCGGCGGGCATCACCATCCGCATAACCTATGATAGTGTCCGTCGCCTGCTCGTCAAACTGCAGGTCACCCAGTGCTTTCTCCTGAGCGCGTTGCAGCAGCTGCTTCAGTTCTTCGTCAGTCAGCGACTTCAACACATAAACCTGCGCCCGTGACAATAACGCCGAGTTCACTTCAAAAGACGGATTCTCAGTCGTCGCACCGATGAAGGTGACCAAGCCGCTTTCTGCATACGGCAACAGCGCATCTTGTTGTGATTTATTGAACCGATGTATCTCATCGACGAACAAGATGGTGTGCTTGCCCATCGCAAGATTCTGCTCCGCCTGCTCCATCGCAGCGCGTATGTCTTTCACGCCGGAGAACACTGCAGACAATGCGATGAATTCACATTCGAAGGCACTGGCGGTGAGTCGTGCCAGCGTGGTCTTGCCGACACCGGGCGGCCCCCAGAAGATCATGGAATGCGGCTTGCCCGACTGGAAAGCCAGTCGCAAAGGCTTGCCTTCACCCAGCAAATGCGACTGCCCGACTACCTCGTCCAGAGTCTTCGGGCGCAGTGCCTCCGCCAATGGCGCAGCAGGTTCGCGTGCAAACAAATCAGACATGTTGAACATCTCCACAAATCAACGCATGTCGTTCGGCAAGGGGGATGAAACTCATAAAGCCTGGTTTTTAAAAATTAGTCGTCAGAATGAAATCGACGCCAGTCGAATATTTCAACTGGCGTCGCGATTATTTTACAGGGCTGCCGTCACCGGCAGCATTGAGCAATTACTGAAAAACGTCAGCGCCTTTAGGCACTACGAATTTGAACTGATTCGCCGGCATGGGCGGGTTCTTTTCAAACTTGGTGAAAGTCAGCAAGGAAACCTGGCCAAAGGAATCACGCAACTCCATCGCTTCCGGTACGCCATTGCGCAAACCGATACCGATGTGATCAAAGGTAGTGTCCTTGGCTTTAGGCGTTGCTTCCAGCCACTCCAGTCCGTTCTTGGTGCCAGCTTCTTTCAGCGTGAAATTCTTTTCCAGGTCGTTGCTGCCAAACAGGATCGCAGCAGGCGAAGAACCGAGTGCATCGCCCAGCTTCTTGATCGTGACCTGGTTTAAATCTTTATCGTAGATATACAGTTTGTCGCCATCAGCCTGCAGTAATTGCTCGTATGGCTTTTGATAGGTCCAGATGAATTTGCCCGGACGCGCAAAGGTGAAAGTACCGGTCGATTTATTCGACACCTTGGTATTGCCGCTTTCCACCTTCACCAGTTGCTGCGTGAATTCACCACGAGCCGCCTGCGTCGACGAGACAAAGGATTTGAACTGTTCGAGCGCTGCGGCATGCGCAAAGCGCGGCACCGCCAGAGCAGCCCCCACCAGCAAGACGCTGACGAGCAAAGTACGTGGTGCAAATAATTTTGTAACAAGAGATTGCGATTGCTTCATACCATCCTTTTATTCAGCAGTATTTCCAGCCGGCACCAGGATTTCCCGGTTACCGTTGGATTGCATGGTGGAGACCAGGCCGCTTTGTTCCATCTGCTCCAGCAGACGTGCGGCACGGTTATAGCCTATGCGCAAATGGCGCTGCACCAGCGAGATGGATGCACGACGGTTCTTCAATACAATTGCCACCGCCTGGTCATACAAGGCATCCGCTTCGCCACCGGCACCACCTTCGGCACCGAGTGACAAGTCGCCGTCTTCAGCAACGCCCCCTTCTAAGATGCCTTCGATATAGTTTGGTTCACCTTGCGACTTCAGGTGATCGACCACCCGGTGTACTTCATCATCGGAAACAAAGGCTCCGTGTACACGTACCGGCAAGCCGGTACCGGGCGGCATATAGAGCATATCGCCCATCCCCAACAACGCTTCCGCCCCCATCTGGTCAAGAATGGTACGGGAATCGATTTTGCTGCTGACCTGGAATGCGATACGGGTCGGGATATTGGCCTTGATCAGACCGGTGATAACGTCTACCGATGGCCGTTGCGTTGCCAGGATCAGATGGATACCTGCCGCACGCGCTTTTTGTGCGATACGTGCAATCAGTTCTTCCACTTTTTTACCGACGACCATCATAAGGTCAGCCAATTCGTCGATGATGATGACGATGGTAGGCAGCTTTTCCAGTGGTTCCGGCGCGTCCGGTGTCAGGCTGAATGGATTAGGAATCTTTTGCTCATTCTTTTCCGCTTCAGCGATCTTGGTGTTGTAACCGGCCAGGTTACGCACGCCGAGCTTGCTCATCAGCTTGTAGCGGCGTTCCATCTCATTGACGCCCCAGTTCAGCGCATG
>JBEBUE010000278.1:0-4543 GCA_040393485.1 Herminiimonas sp. | reverse complement strand
CCAGTAAAGTTGAGAGCGTTTGGCAAAAGCGTCGGCTGGCCAGACCGCATAGGGACCAAAGCGGGCATCAGGTCGCAACTGTGCGGCGATTTCCTTGGCATCTGCTGCACGTTTGAGTTTGGCAACGTAATAGGTCGCGCCAGCTATGCCATCCGTTTGCAGCATGCGTGCGGTATCCAGCGACGTGATGACATTCACGCCACCCAAGCCGCGCAGACCAGCGAGGGTAGCGACGATGTGTACCGGTTGTCCGTTGATCCATGCATTGCCGTCGCTGCCGACATTCAATTGTTCGCGTTCGCTCTTGTCAACGATGACAGCGCCAGGTTCTTGCAGCAGCTTGCGGAGTTGGGGCGAGAGCAGATGTGAAAACATCATGGAGCCTTGCGTGTCTATGCCAGAGACATAGACCGAGATGCCGCTGTTACCAGCACTTCCGCGCCAGTCACCATCCACCCAGATGTAGGGTTCAACTGCCGTGACTTCGGGTTCCATGCGCAGGCGCATTTCAACATCGGCACCTATGCTACGGCCAAAATTAACGCTTTGCGTACCCGGATAACCGGCCCACAGATCAGCTGAGGAAGCCGTGACATAGACTGCCGCGCTACCAAAAATCCCCAGTACCAGGGCGGCCTGTACCGCCAGTAGTACACCGCAAAAGCCGACCGCCATCACGGCGGGGATGAAGCGCCGCCATTCGTACAACATGGTCTTACGTGCTAATGGAATCATGACTTTGGCTCATCTGCAGGTGGCAGCGGTGCACCGCCGAGAGCGCGGAACAGCGTGGCGTAGGCGATGCCGTAGTCGGCTTCGGCCGCTGTAAGGGATTGCCTTGCCTGCAGCACTTCGTGTTGGTATTCCAGACTGTTCCATTCGCTGGACAGGCCCAGTCGTACCAGTGAACGATCTTTTTCCGCGCTGGTCTCGCTGGCGGCGAGTGCTGTACGCAGGTGTTGTACGCGTTGCTGCGCGAGTGTCAGCAGGGTCATGCCGGTTTCCACTTGCGCCACGCTATCCAGCAAGACCTGGCGATAAGCTGCCAATGATGCATCGACTTCGTGCTGGCGCGCGGTAGCGATGGCTTTGCGTTGGCCCCAGTCAAACAGGGGCAGGTCGATCAACGGCGCGATGGATGGCACGCCATTCTGTGACCCCTTGCGGTTTTGCGTCAGGTTGTACGAGTACAGGTAGGTGGCACCGATCGCAAGGCGTGGATACAGCGCCGATTTGGCGATGCCGAGTTCACCGACCGCCTGCAATACTTCCGCCTCAGCGATGCGCATATCGGGACGGCTACGTAGCAAGTCGCTCGGTAATTGCGTGATGGCAGCGGTCTGCAGAGCAGGCATGGTGCGCGCCTGCAGCCATGCCGGGTCAGGCTGGGTCTGGCCGGTGAGGGCGGCGAGCGCGTGCAAGGCACGTGCTTCTGCCTGTCGCGGCAAGATCATGGCAGCTTGTGTGCGTGCCAGGCGCGCCTGCAATTGCAGGCGTTGCTCCGGACCTGCCAGGCGGGTTTGTATACGGACTTCGGTTAACTCCTGGGTGCGCTGATCCAACTTGCGCAACTCTTCCGCGTTGGCGATTTGTTGTTGTGCCGCGCGCAGTTCTAGGTAGTTACGTACAATTTCTGCCACTAGTGTGACGCGAGCTTCCTGTTCGGTGGCGACTGCGCGTTCTACACTGGCAGCGGCTTGTCGCTTTGCACCTTCAAGATCGCCGAACAGACCCAGTTTCCAGGTTGCGTTAAGGCTTAGCTGGTAGTAAGCATCGATAGCCGCAGCATCTTCGGTGCCAGTTGCGTTGAAGCCTAATTGGGGCAAATAGCTTTTGCTGACATTGCCGGCTAAAGCACGAGCCGCCTGTAGTCTTGATCTGGCTTGTTGCAAGCTCATATTTGATGTGAGAGCGCGTTCGACCAGGGCGTCCAGTTCTTTGTCGCCGAACCCTTTCCACCAGCTGCTCAGATCAACTGCCGGAATGTCTTTCTGTGCTGCCGGAATCGCCGGCTTGTGTGACCATTGCGCAGGCAGGAGTTGTGGCAGGGCAGGCATTTCGACTTGTGCGCAGCCAGCTACCAATACCAGCGCGACGCACGAGACAGCAAATCTGGGGAGAGAGAAGCGCAACAAATGGATATCCGCTTGAAAAGGGAGGCAAGGGGCGAGATAGCCCGTTTATTGCCAAAACCCGATTCTGGCGGCGCAAGATTGCGCTGCCATGCAGGAATTGTGGAGGAATGATGGAGATGCCCTTACTGAGTGGCTGGTCGGGCTAGTGCAGCGGCAATTTGATGGTAAAACGAACTCCGCCGCGTTCGGCTTTATCGACCGCAATCTGGCCGCCGTGCAGTTCCACCACGGTACGGACTATCGACAGGCCAAGGCCACTGCCGCCGGTGGCACGATTACGGGATGGATCCAGGCGTTGGAAGCGTTCGAAGATTTGTCCGTAACTATCTTCCGGTAGTCCGTCGCCGGCATCGCTGACTGCCAGTACCACAAACTCGCCTTCATGACGCAGCTCAATTCCCAGCCAGCCACCGCTTTGCGCATATTGCAGGCCATTCTCGATCAAATTGTTGAGCATTTGATGCAGGCGGTCCGGGTCCGCCGGGATGTGTGGAATGTCGCCATGCAGGATCACTTCCGCTTGCATGTGGTGTGTCGCCAGTCGGCTTGCATACTTGTCCAGCACATCATTGACCAAAGCCACCAGATCCAGCTCTCTGCGGTGCAGTGAGAGCCGACCAGCATCGGCCACCGATAGTGTGTGCAAGTCTTCGACCAGGCGTGTCAGGTGACGCACCTGCTTGAGCAAACGGGAAAATTCCTTGGTATCGGACGGAATGATGCCATCGCAAATCGCATGCAGGCGGGCTTGTAGTACGGCCAGCGGTGTGCGCAATTCGTGCGAAATCGCTGCCATCGTGGATTTACGTTCGCGCTCCAGTGTCTCCAGCGCATCCGTCATATGATTGAAATCGTTGACAAGGTCGGTCATTTCGCCGCCCTTGCTGCGGGCATGCGCGCGCACACTGAAGTCGCCGAGCGCAACCCTGTGCGCTGCTTCCGCTATGGATTGCACCGGCTGGGTAACCATGCGTGAGGTCCATAAACCGGCCACTACGCCGAAGGGCAGGCATACCAGCAAATCGATGATGATGGCGTAGATGTCGGTGTCCCAGCCGTTGCCTTGCCAGTACTGTCGATAAATTTCCAAGGCGCGCGGGCTATCGTCGAGGTCGCGCGCATTGAGCATGTCAAACTCGACGCGCACCGATTCTGGCAGGCTTTCGTGGAAGCGCTCGTATTCAATCTGTCCGTAAATAATGCTGGTCAGCGCCATCACGCCCATGGTGACCAAGACCGTGGCGGCGATGCCGAGACCGAAACGGACCCAGATACGGTCTAGGACTCGCGCCATAGTCGATAGCCTATCCCGCGTACGGTTTCAATCAGGTCATCGCATCCTGCATCTTGCAGTTTGCGTCGCAGTTTGCTGAGGTGAGAGTCGATGACGCGATCCAGTGCATCACTCTCCGGCAGGCAGGCTTCTATCAGTTCAGCGCGCGAGAAGCAGCGCTTGGGCCGTTTGGCCAGGCACGCCAGTATGCGAAATTCGGTCAGGGTCAGCGGCAATGCAATCGGATTTTCCTGCGCATCAAACACGCGTGCGGTATAGCCTTGCGTATCGATTTCTATCTGTCCTATGCGCAAAGGTGCTTCTTGCGGTGCTTGTTGGGTGCGCAGGGTGCGACGCAAGACGGCGCGTACGCGTTCAATTACTTCGGCCGGGTTGTATGGTTTAACCACGTAGTCATCAGCCCCCAGCCGCAGGCTGAGCATTTTGTCGAGATCATCGGCCAGTGCCGTTGTCATGATGACAGGGGTATCGCTTTCCTGGCGAATTTCCTTGAGGACATCGACCCCGTCTTTGCCAGGCAGGCGAATATCGAGCAGGACGATTGCCGGGTGGTGTTCGCGGAACAGGCGCAGCGCTTCCGGACCGCTGGCTGCCAGCATGGTACGGAGATTATCGCGTTGCAGGTAAGCGACCAGGATATCGGACAGATCGGCCTCGTCTTCGACTACCAGTACGAGCGGAGACATTGCCGCTTGTGTTCTATTCATGAATAAACTATTCCAATCCGGTCGCGAGAGGGTAAGAAAGCTGCATTCTATGCAAAGTGTTTGCACATGACCAGTATGCCGGTACTACACCGCTGATGGTCACCATCGCCGCCCGGATGTGTCCGGCCCGGCAGATTTATGCTGTATGGCAGGAGTTGCGTTGCAGTACGTCTTGCAAAGAGGCGTCATACTAGGGCATAATACGCGCTGTCGGAAAATCTTTCCGATACCGGATTTCCAAAAGGAAGCTCGTCGTCCAGCTTCCTTTTTTATTCGCTGATAGTTTCATATTTTGTATTCGTTTTGTTCCAGGCATGCGGAAATGCTGCTTGCGAGGTACAATACGGCCCCATGGCGGGGTAGCAAAGTGGTTATGCAGCGGCCTGCAAAGCCGTTTACGCCGGTTC
>JBEBUE010000277.1:0-4561 GCA_040393485.1 Herminiimonas sp. | reverse complement strand
GCCATAGCGCGCGAAATCAGCGACCAGCGGCAACCAAGACACCGGCATCGCCATTACCAAGTCGATGCCTGCCAGCGTGCTCATGGAGCCGTCGCCAGCGCGATGCCAGATCGCTTCCAGGCCTTGTGCCTGTGCCTTCAGGACGAACTGGTAAGTCAGCCAGATCAGCGACAGGATCACCAACGGCAAACCGAAGCGACCAACGAACCAGCGCACCAGTCCTATCATTGAACCGGTCGCGAGGCCCACCAGCAGCAAGCCCCAAAACAAGGCCGTGACATATGGCAGCCAGATGGTATCGATACCGGTGATGTCCTTGATCAATGCCGTCGTGCCGTCGCGCATGACGACCAGCTCAAATGCGCTCCAGCCTATCAATTGCACCACATTCAGGACGACCGGCAATTTGGCAAATGAGGTGCCCAACGTCTGGCACATCAGTACTGGGCTCGACAGACCGCGTTCAAAACCGATATAGGCGACCAGTGCCAGCAAAGCGGAGCCGAGCAGTGAGCCGACGATGATGGCGAACAGTGCGGTCTGAGTACCTAGTGCAGTGCCGAGGAAGGCGCCGATTTGCATGACCAGCAGGCCGACGCCGAGGCTGAACCATAGCGCAGCATGGTCACGGAAGGAGAAGACCCGTTCGTTTTGCGGAATAGGGGTAAATGCAGCGTTGCCAGCTGCGGCAGATGTATTTGGTACAGCCATCATGGTCTTTCAAATAGATGGCAGGTCAGCGGATTCGATGCCGCAGGGCGCGGCTATGGATTACATGCTTTCCTGCGCGAGGATTACCTCAATCAGGTTCAACGGGTATCTCTCACCCACGCATTTGCGCAGGACCCCGAGCCAAGTGTTTACAACAGGTCGCTACTTTGAGCCAAAAAAGCGTTCTAGGCAAGTCTGATGCTGTCAGCGCCGGCACTCATCTGAAAATTCAAGGATTCGGACAGTTGCAGGGCATTTGCAGAAAAGACTGCCACAGCTACGCTATGACGCGACGCAATAATTAATTTCCTTTTTGTACAGCGTGAACTCGTCGCGTGTGACGTGGTCTGCTAGTTCCAAATATTGGATCTTTCATTTCAACTGAGTGTTTATTCATAGGAGTATGTGTATGTATCTGTTGCGTGTGGTTGCTTTATCGGGCCTGGTTTTGTTGAGTGCTGCTGCGCAGGCCCGGGATGTTTCAAAATCCGAGGTGTGCGCGACGACTTCGGAGAAGCAGATTGCTTCCCTGTTTGACCGCTGGAACGCATCATTGCAAACGGGCGAACCGAAAAAGGTGGTGGCCAACTACTCAGACAAATCGATCTTGTTGCCGACCCTTTCCAACAAACCACGCTTGAGCGCGGCCGAGAAAGAAGATTATTTCAAACACTTTCTGGAGCACAAACCGGTCGGCAGCATCGACAGCCGTTTGATAGAAGTGAACTGCAATAGCGCGGTCGACTCCGGTTTGTACTCTTTTAAATTTGATGATGGTTCAATGGTCAAGGCGCGCTACACGTTTGCGTACAAATGGGATGGCAAGCAATGGCTAATCTCCAGTCATCACTCGTCGGCGATGCCTGAAAAGAATTAGGCAAGTGCCGTCTGCAATAAAGGTATAGCTTCAGGATAGTGTCCAGACGAATGACGCGTTGCGATGTACTTGTCTGGTCTGGAAGAAGTTTGCCGAATGGCAGAAAAAGAAAAGTCGGGTCGCACAATAAAACGTTGGAGGGGGAGCGACCCGACGAAAACAGCAAATTACTGTATAAAAACACAGCATAACATCGGCGTCGGCAAAAATCAAAAGCGCACATCAAGTCTGCTAAATATTTTCTGCCTTGTTGTACGAAAGATGAATAAAACTTGTCTCCATGATAAAGTTTGTGCAGTGCAATATTGCCTGCCTTCATTTTTATCCCCATGTCTCCCACTTCGCATCAGTTCCGCATTGGTTTAGCCACTAGTCGTACCCATCAGGACGCTCCGAATTCCGTATTAGCCCGTTTGCTCAATGGCAGCCGTATCGCGATCGAACAGCATTTGCAGCCGCAACTGATCGTAGTCGGCCGTACGCTGGATGCGATGGATCATCTCGGTCTGCTGAAGAATTACCCGCATATAGAACGCTTTCCGTATGGCCGTCACGGTGGCCTGATGAAGCTGGTGTCACGCGTAGTCGATACTGATCCGGCGCGTCGGCTGGATGCCGTGATTTACCTGATGGACCCGGTTGATCCTTCATCGATTTTTCCGGAAGCGGTCGCGCTGAAGCGCCAATGCGTCATACACGGCAAACCTTTCTTGTCGACGCTGGCTGGTGCACAGGAATGGCTGGAGCTGGAAGCCATCGCGACCGGTGCAGCGCCGAATCCGGAGCTGGATGCGACCTTTGACCTGAAGAATGAAGGCATCGCGATGATTGCGCACGACGCGATGAAAGGCCGCATGCTGGAAATCGCCGAGCGTCATTTTGCATTGCTCGATCAGTTCGGTTTCCGCTGCGCGACCGGTACGACCGGCAGCCTGCTCAACAAGCTGGCGCAAAAGATCAAAGGCGAGGAAGCAGGGCGCAACTGGGTCAAGCCCTACCTGAGCGGGCCTATGGGTGGCGATGCACAGATCGCTGAACTCATCCTCGACCGGGATCAGTGTAGACGCGTGTTATTCCTCGAAGATCCGCATGTGGCACGTCAGCATGAGGCTGACATCCAGTTGCTGGAACGCGCAGCACGTACCGTGACCGATTACGCACTGTGCATCAGTAACGAGAATTGTGGTGAACGCTGGCTGGATTTGCTGCAGAAGCGCGTGGCTTTACGCGCAGCCTGAAAAAGCGGGCGGGCTGCATGGACATGCAGCCCGGTGTGGTTCTGGATTGAAAGTTAGAGGCCGAGGCGTGCGGTGGCCTCATCCATCACAGTGGCGTTCCATGGCACAAAGCCGGTCATGCCTATCTTGGACAATGCAGTACGGCCAGCTTCGCTATCCGGCAAAGTCAGCAACAGTGTTTTGACTTTTTCGCGGTCGGATTCGCTCAGTTTCTTCGACGCCAGGAATTGCTTTATAGGGATGGGTTTGGTCTCCGCCAGGATGCGGCCACCTTTGGCGGTCCAGGCTTTGGCCACGCCAGCAGAGCCGGTGACGCCCGCATCGACAAAACCGTTATCGATCATGAATGGCACTGCGTCCTGATAGCGTGTCGGGGTGTAAGTTTTTTCCGGATTGGTAAAGCGTAATTCGTGCAGGTTGGCGGTAAACATCACGGTGGTGATCGATTCTACCGACGGCACGCCTATCTTCTTACCACGCAGGTCTTGCATGGTTTTCAAAGGGGAAGCTTGCGCCACCAGTACACGTGCGCGGTAGTCGGTATAACCTTTGGCGGTCACCAGGCCTTCATAACCATTCTTTTTGACTGCCTGCAAGCCGATGTGGGCCGGATGGATAAAGGCGAGATCGTATTTACCTTCGGCCAGACCTTTTTCAAATACCGCGTATTTGTCAACGTTTTGCAACTTTACGTTTTGCTTGAGCTCTTTAGAAAGGAGCTGCAAAAGCGGTTTGTAACGTTCGCTGGCTGGGCCACCTTCCTGATATGTCACACCTTCATTGATAGCCAGGACCAGGTCTTGCGCCGCTGCGGAGTTGATTCCGGCCGCCAGTACTGTCAAGGCCAGAAAAGATGCGAGTTTCATATACGGCGCTCCGTAAAAATTGTTTTTATTGAGTAACTATTTCCAGTGTGAATGTTACATTAACAATGCGCGGCGAAAGAGGTTTAAAAGAGTTTTTCTTGCACCTGCGTATCAATGCACAACAGTTTATTTAATTTATATCAATACCGAGTGAGCGGCTGGGTGTCGCAGGACACGATGCAATAACAGGGTTGATCTTAAATCGCGTATGTATGTGCGTTAGCCCATAGTTATTGTCCAGTTGTTTGCTTATTATTTAATGATGTGCCAACAAAAGGAGCGAGACCACTATGCAGATTCGTACGTTGTTCTTCGTCATCATCCTGGGTGCTATCTGTGCGCTGGCAGCGTTAAATTGGGAAGCCTTTAATGCTCCGACCGCATTGTGGCTGGGGGTGGCAACTGTACAGGCGCCTTTGGGATTGGTAATGCTGGGCTTGACTGGTGCGCTGACGTTTTATTTTCTGGTTTGCATACTTTACCTGCAGTCTTCCGTGATGCTGGAAGCGCGTCGTCATGCCAAGGAATTGCAAAACAGCCGGGAACTCGAAGCTTCGCGCTTCAGCGAGCTGCATCGTTTCATAGAAGAAGAAATCCAGTCGGTTGCAAAACAGGATGCAGAAGCCCAGGCAGCTTTGTTACAGCGCCTGGATAAGCTCGATACCGGTGTCGTGTCTGCGGTTGAGCAATCGGGTAATACGTTGGCAGCTTATATTGGTGAACTGGAAGACCGGCTGGAACGTGGCGGTACCACGATTGCACCGAATCGCTCGGTGTAAGCAGGCGTATACAGCAGAGGTGTATACAGTCACCAAGCAAGTAAGGAAGTTGTAAAACTTGCAAATTAGCAACAAAATTCTGCGCCACGG
>JBEBUE010000276.1:0-4566 GCA_040393485.1 Herminiimonas sp. | reverse complement strand
GGAAAGCGATGACCGGTTTCGATGCAGATTGCTTCAATTCAAACTCCTTTATGCACAAGATTTTCACTGCATAATGGCGCATACACCACATAAAAAGCAACTGCCATGTCGACCCACAATATCCACCCCGTCCTGCCGATCCGTATGCAATTAGGGGAATGCCCTGTATGGCACGCAGCAGAAGCTGCCTTGTACTGGATAGATATCGATGGCCGCGCCGTACATCGCTATATTCCGGCGAGCAGCACACATCAGCAGTGGGACATGCCGTCCGAACCCGGCTGTATCGCAATTCGTGCCGCAGGCGGCTTGCTGGTCGCCTTGCGCTCCGGCCTGGCTGTGCTCAACACCCGCAGCGGTGAACTAACGCCGGTCGCCGACGCACCGTATGATCAGGGTACGACCCGTTTCAACGATGGTCGCTGTGATGCGGCTGGACGGCTGTGGGTAGGCTCGATATATGAACCGCGCGATCATGCGCATGCCGCACTGTATTGCATAGAGCGTGACGTGATCAGCGATAGCGGCAAGCGCGCCACGGTCTCCAACGGCGTTGCCTTCAGCCCGGATAACAAAACCCTGTATCACGCTGACACCACCACGCACCGTATCTTTGCCTATGACTATGATGTGCGTAATGCTTCACTGGGCGACAGTCGCGTGCTGCACCAATTCTCCACCGACAAACTGAATAACTATGGCGGTCGTCCTGACGGTGCGGCAGTGGATAGCGAAGGCAACTACTGGTGCGCGATGTATGAAGGCGGACGCCTGCTGCGCTTATCGCCACAGGGAGAGATCCTTTCCGAGATTGCATTGCCAGTACGTTGCCCGACCATGATGGCCTTCGGCGGTGACGACTTGCGCACGCTCTACATCACTACCGTCAGCAAAAACCGTCCGGCAGCAGAGCTGGAGCAATATCCTCTATCCGGGTGCCTGCTCAGTGTACGCGTTGACGTCTCCGGCCTGCCTGAACATGTCTATCTCTCTTAAATTTGCATAACGCCTGCTTACGATGAGCCTATACATACTTGCAATCGATCAGGGCACCACCAGTTCACGTGCCATCCTGTTCAATCACGAAGGACAGATACACGGAGTGGCGCAGCAAGAGTATCCGCAGATTTTCCCGGAACCGGGCTGGGTAGAACATGATGCAATGGCGATCTGGAACAGCCAGCTGGCAGTTGCACAGCAAGTATTAAATGAGCACAAGCTCAAGGCTACCGACATTGCCGCGCTCGGCATCACCAATCAGCGCGAGACCACCGTCATCTGGGACAGGAAAACCGGCGAGCCAATTGCCAATGCCATCGTCTGGCAGGACCGGCGTACCGCAGCGTATTGCGATCAGCTACGCGCCGAGGGTAAAGCTGATTTATTCCAGCAAAAGACGGGACTAGTACTGGACTCATACTTCTCCGGTACCAAAGTGAAATGGCTGCTCGACAACATCCCCGGTGCACGCGCGAAAGCGGAGCGCGGCGAACTGGCTTTCGGCACAATAGATAGCTGGCTGATATACAAATTATCCGGCGCGCATCTTACCGACAGCAGCAATGCCTCGCGCACGCTGATGTTCAACATCCATACGCAAGCATGGGATGAAGAATTGCTGGCTATCCTCGACATCCCCCCTTCCTTGCTACCTGAAGTTGTCTCCAGCAGCGGCGTAGTCAGCCATACTCATGCCGACTTATTCGGCGCACCGATTGCCATCGCCGGTATCGCAGGCGATCAGCAAGCTGCCACCTTCGGCCAGGCTTGTCACAAACCCGGCATGGCGAAGAATACTTACGGTACCGGCTGCTTCATGCTGCTCAATACCGGTACGCAAGCCATACGCTCCCACAACAATCTGCTCACCACCATAGGCTGGACACTGGATGCAGAAAAAGTACGACAAACCAGCTATATGCTGGAAGGCAGTGTCTTCATGGGCGGCGCCATCGTGCAATGGCTACGTGATCAACTCGGCATCATCCATCAGTCGGCTGATGTCGAAGCATTGGCGACCAGCGTGCCGGATAACGGCGGCGTAGTCTTCGTCCCGGCTTTCAGCGGACTCGGCGCACCGTACTGGGACTCCTATGCGCGCGGCACCATACTCGGCATGACACGTGGCAGCAACAAAGCGCACATCGCCCGCGCTGCGCTGGAAAGCATCGCTTACCAGAATGTGGACTTGCTGGATGCGATGCAAAAAGATGCACAACTGGCCTTACAGGAATTGCGCGTGGATGGCGGCGCATCCCGCAATGATTTGCTGATGCAATTCCAGGCCGATATTTTGAACGTCCCTGTAGTACGCCCCGTTGTGACGGAAACCACGGCATTGGGAGCGGCCTACCTTGCAGGACTGGCCGTCGGATACTGGAGCTCAAAGGAAGAAATCACCGCGCAATGGAAAATGGATAAGCGCTTCGAACCCGGCATGTCTGCTGACGAACGTGAACATCGTCTGCACACATGGCATCGCGCGGTCGAGCGTGCGCAGGCGTGGGATAGCTAAAGGAGGCTGGCGTTAAGCCGGAATTGGCAGCTTTTTACGCAGGCGTATCTTCCAGCGTTTGACGCCACCACGCTCCAGCTCTTCCTCCGCACCGTCCGCCTTATAGCCCAGCTTTTCATAAAAGCGCAGCGCCCGCTGGTTATCGCGCAAGACCCACAACGTCGTCGTGTGTGACGGCGGCAAAGCCTGCTCTATCGTCCGCATCAACTCTGCACCCACGCCTTTCTCCCAATACTCGGGCAAGACATAGATAGCCTGTACTTCGGATGCACCGACAGCATCCGGATCTATGCTCAGCCCACCTGAAACCCAGCCGGTCACCAATCCGTTTTCTTCCGCGATAAAGGTGAGGCCGTGGTTATTGGCCAGCTGTTCACGCCATGCAGCCACCCGCCGCTCTACCGACAGATTGGCGAGGAACTCGGCGGGGAAAATGTCGGCATACGCGGTTTGCCACGTGCGCACATGGATGGTCGCTATCGCCTCCGCGTCCACTACCGTCGCCTTGCGTATCACTGCTCCACCTTGGCGGCGTCTGCCTTTTCCCGTGCCTCCTGCTGTTCCTTTTCCGCCGCTATCCATGCGGCATCCGGTACCGTACCATTCAGGTAGTAGTCACCGATAGCACGCTCACGGAAGATTGCCGGATTATGCGAGGCCGCAGTACGCGCGTTGCGCCAGTGACGGTCGAGGCGGCGTGTTTCACTGGTCGCCGATGCACCGCCGACTTCAAACAGCAAAGTACTGGCTTGCAGCACCAGGTCGATGACGATCTGCTGCGCCTGGAAAGCCTTGATTTCGGTATCGACATACAAGGCTTCGTCGGCGGTATCAGCCAGTCGCGCCAGATGCACTTCATCCAGAGTACGTGCAATGCCTTCAACTATCGTATCGGCCGCAAACGACAGGCTGGCAAGACGGCCTACCACCCGTTGTACCAAGGGATCTTCACGCGGACTGGACGCACCCAGTACACCGAATGCACGTGTCTTGCGCTGCACGAAAGCGATGGCATCACGCTTGACCGCACGACCGACACCGGCGATCGACGCCAGCAAGATCAATTGCAGGAAAGCCTTCTGGTAAGACTGCGCATAGCTATCCTTACCGGTTAAACGACGATTGATATGTTCAGGCAGGATCTCCACCTGTTCAAAAATAGTGGTGCCGCTACCGGTCATACGCTGGCCGAAGCCATCCCAGTCATCGATGCGTGTCACGCCCGGCGCAGTTGCAGGCAATGACACGCTCACACGTTCGTCACCATCCACCACCGATGCGACGATCCAGTCGGCATAGATGGTGCCCGTGCTGTAGTACTTCTTGCCGTTGAGGAACCACTTGCCATCCTCTTGCTTGATGGTGGCACTAGTACCGGTCACTTCAGTCAGCTCCGCCATCGCATAGCCGATCAGCGCACCCTCAACGATTTTCGGGAACCAGAATTCGCGTACCGATTCGTCAGTATGGTTGATGCGACTTTCGAGAAAAGCGAAGTGTCCGCGCAACAAATGCGAAACATTGGAATCCGCTTCAGCCAGCTCCACCAGCAAACGAAAAAATTGCGAAATCGTCGCGCCGAAACCACCGTATTTGAGCGGAATGCGGACCCGGCCAAAGCCGGCTTCACGCAACCAGCGCACCGCTTCATACGGCAACTCACGTTCCTGTTCGCGACGCACGGCATCTTCCGCAATACGTGCAAAGATGGGACGAAAGCGCGCTGCCAATTCTTCATAAGACGGACTGGTGGCAGCTTTGGGTTCCAGATGATGGATGGTGGCGGTAGCGGTATTAGTCATGATGTTTGCTTCTTTTAAAAAATAATGGGCCGGAATGATGGGCCGTACTTGCACACGGCAATCCAATCAATTTATTTATGTAGCGCGTACGCGCGGATCGATCAGGCTGTATAGGATGTCGACTACGATGTTGACGATTACGTAGATGAATGCCGCTAACAGGGTGATACCCAACACGATGGGAACGTCCTTGCTATTGGCAGCTTCCAGCATCAGACGCCCGACACCTTGCCGTGCGAACAGCAACTC
>JBEBUE010000275.1:0-4589 GCA_040393485.1 Herminiimonas sp. | reverse complement strand
TGGGGGTTGTTTGTTTGCGCTTGGGCCGTCGCCCCCCCCTCCCAAATCCCACCCCCCACCAAGCCGCCATCGAACGGGCCGAAGCCGTCGCGATATTGCGCTTCAGAAGAAAAGCCGACGATGGTGGTGCTGCGTCCGGCAAAGTTACCGGCGCACACGATAATTTGCGCCTGTTGATCCGGCACGCCTTTAACTTGATAAGCCCATTTGCGTGCCGCTTTCAATGAGGTTTCGACTGCCTCGGTGCCGCTATTCATCGGTAGCGCCTTGGCCATGCCCGTCATCTCGCACAGCAGTTGCAGGAACTTGCCCAGTTGGTCGCTGTAGAAGGCACGTGAAGTCACCGCCAACTGGCCAGCCTGCTGCGTGAGTGCAGCGACTAGCGCTGGGTGACTATGGCCAAAGCTGACGGCGGAATAAGCCGACATCATGTCCATATAGCGCTTGCCATCTTCATCCCATAACCAGATGCCGCGCCCCCTGTTTAATACCACCGGCAGTGGTGCGTAGTTATGCGCGCAGTAGCGTTCTTCCAGTGCAATGCGTGGGCTGCTCACGATAAGGCTCCTCATGGACACAGGGCGGGCAACGACGCTTACATGATAAGGCTTATGTAGTGAAATATTTCTGCGTTATTAAACGGAAATTGGGTATAAAGTGAATGAATCGTGCACCCAAGGAGGGTTTCATGGAGAAATTCGACCGTTACGACCGGATCCTGCTGCAAACCCTGCAAAACAAGGGGCGCGCTTCCAATGTGGAATTATCCGAGCAAGTGAATTTGTCGCCGCCACAATGCTATCGGCGCGTACAAAGGCTGGAGCAGGAAGGAGTAATACGCGGTTATAGCGCGCAAGTCGATGCGGCAGCGCTTGGATTGGGTGTAACCGCATTCGTCAACCTGAACATCGCACGCGAACAGTTCAAGCAAGTACGCGCACTGGAAAAGGCGATCCGGCAATTTCCGGAGATCCTCGAGTGTTACACCATCTCCGGCGATTTTGATTATTTGCTGAAAGTCGTGGCGACGGATCTCAAATCATTGTCCTCATTCCTGACTGACAGATTAATGCAGGTGCCTGGCGTGGCCGGTGTGCGCTCCATGGTATGCCTGGAAGAGATCAAACCCGCCAGCCCGTTACCACTGCCAGATTAATACCCGGCTTACTCCATCAGGCGGCCGCGCTCGCCGCAACCTTGCAGCTTGCGCTTGCCTATCGTGACTTCAGCCGTCCATGGATATTGCGCGCCCGACATATTGTCGATACAGGTTTGCTGCAGCATGCGTATCTCTATCGTCGTTCGTTCATTACTGGCTTTGAAAGTGCGGGTACTGCCATCGTGACCGAACTCAGAATAGGGGAAGTACTCAGCTGTTTCGCCCAGACTTTCGAAACGCACCTTGCCAGAATCCGAAGTAAATTTCCAGAATGGCTCATTGCCATGCGCCCACCAGATCACCACATTCGCCATCAGGAGATTGCGTTCCGGCGCGGAGTCCGGCGTTCTTTCCTTAATGGCATCCGGACTTTGGCAGGCTGCCAGGAAGAGCGTCAATAGAATCAAACAGTATCGCATCGCCTATCTCCCGTCTTTGCAATAAAACAGAATGTACGCACTTACTGGAAACGTTTGTCTTCCAGCGCAAAACCCTTGAGAAATTCAACTGCCGACAAGCGCTTGCCGCCCGGCTTCTGCAGCTCAGTCACGCGCAATGCACCATCGCCACAAGCGACCACGACACCGTCATGCGGATTGGCTGCAATCACCTGTCCCGGCGCTAATTGATTCGATGCAGGCAGCGCCTCTGCGTGCCAAAACTTGATGAGGGTACCATCGCAGGTCGCAGCTGCACCGGGAAACGGATTGAATGCACGTATCTTGCGCGCCAGTTGTTCGGCCGTTTGGGTGAAGTCCAGTGTCGCTTCTTCTTTCAAAATCTTGGCTGCGTAGTTCGCACCATCCGGCTGCGGTACCGCATGCAAATCACCTTGCTCCATCTGACGCAGGGTCTGCACGATCATTTCGCCACCCAACGTCGCCATCTTATCGTGCAGGCTTGCCGTGGTGTCATCAGCTGTAATCGGCAAGCGTTGCATTGCCAGCATAGGCCCGGTATCCAGACCCAGCTCCATCTTCATGATGGTGACGCCGGTTTCTGCATCGCCACTTTCTATCGCACGATGAATAGGTGCAGCACCGCGCCAGCGCGGCAATAGGGAGGCATGGATATTGATGCAACCACGTGGTGGAATATCGAGTATCGATTGCGGCAGGATCAGGCCATAAGCGGCCACCACCATCACATCATGCGGCGTCGCCTTGAGTAGCGCATGCGCATCTGCCGCCACCTCGGGATATTTGCCATCGAGACGCAAGGAGATAGGTTGCGCCACCGGAATGTTATGCGCCAGTGCGAACTGTTTCACCGCTGACGCGTGCAACTGCATGCCGCGACCGGCAGGGCGATCCTGCTGGGTTAATACCAGCGGGATCTCAAAACCTGCGGCGTGCAACGCCTCCAGGGCGACTGCCGCGAATTCCGGCGTGCCGGCAAAAATGATTTTCATGGGATGGATTGTAGTACGGGCAGTGCCGGATGCGAACCCGGACGTGCCTAATGCTAATTAACGAAGGGGGAACTACAGGCCCGGCCGGGCCTGCCTGGAATCAGGGATTAGCGTTGTTGGCTATCGCTGTCCGACGCGCTGTTTGTTGGCGCGCGCCAACTCACGCTCTTCCTTGATCATCTTGGCTTTGATGCGATTGCGCTTGAGCGGCGACAGGTATTCAACAAATACCTTGCCCTTGAGATGATCCATTTCGTGCTGGATACACACCGCCAGCAAGCCATCTGCCTGCAGCTCGAATTGCTGGCCGTCAGCGTCAAAAGCCCTGACTTTGACTTCGGCATGACGCTCGACACCATCATAGACACCAGGTACCGACAGGCAACCTTCGTCATACACCTTCATTTCCGGGCTGGCCCAGATGATTTCCGGATTGATGTAGGCGCGCAATTCGGTGTGGGTTTCCGAGGTATCGATCACGATGACCTGCTCATGCACATCGACCTGCGAAGCGGCCAGGCCCACGCCCGGCGCGTCGTACATGGTTTCAGCCATGTCTGCGACCAGGGTTTTGATGCGCTCATCGAACACGGTGACAGGCTTCGCAACTTTGTGCAGCCGTGGATCGGGGTAACGCAGGATATTTAATATGGACATACGTGCTTTTGCGCAACAAGGCGAAAGGTTGAGAGCGTGGTTCTTCTTGCTACTTCAATGATTTATGTGCAGAATTTGATTCAATTTGGCAAGTTTTTTCACGAATTCATTGATTCGTTATTAACATGCAGCAGCACGGTAATGGCGTCACAATTGGTCAAGCTCACCGGACAAACCATGAAAAATTTTAGCACAGCTGCACTCTTCCTCGCATTTGTCTCAGCCGTCATACCCGTCAGCGCACTTTCCCAAACAGCAACAAACGCCACTTCAGGCACTGCCCGTTGCGCTTTCTTGCCAAATGCACCAGATCAACACGTGGTGGTACGCGGCGATACCTTGTGGGATATCTCTGGAAAGTTCTTGCAGCGCCCATGGTGCTGGCCACAAGTCTGGAACATGAATCGTGATCAGATTCGCAATCCGCACTGGATCTACCCTGGCCAAATCGTCTATTTCGACCGGGTTGCAGGCAAACTGCGCCTCGGCAAAGACGTAGGCGCTGACAATAGCGGCGTTCCCACCGTGCGCCTGTCGCCCCAAGTACGCTCGACTGATGCTGCCTCGGATGCTATCTCCACCGTCTCCTTCAAATCGATAGAACAATTCCTGACCAAACCGCTGATCGTGGAGCTGAACGAATTGAAGGATGCGCCACGCATCGTCGCAACCCAGGAAGGCCATGTTTTCCTGGCCACCGGCGATAAGGCATATGTGCGCGGCGACCTGCAAGGCAAAACCAGTTTCGAAGCATTCCGTCCAGGCAAACCGCTGAAGGATCCGGTCACCAAACAAATCATCGGCTATGAGGCGATGTACCTGGGTACGCTCAAGGTACTCCGCACCAGCAAAGTCGACACTGAGCCGCACACGCTGACGGTACTGACGGCGAAAGAGGAAATGGGCATCGGCGACAGACTGATTCCGACCGAGCCGACACCGTTCATCAATTACGCGCCGCATGTCCCGGCCCAGCAAACTGATGCGCGGATCATCTCGGTCTATGGCGGCGTTTCGCAAGCCGGACAAAACCAGATCGTTGCGATCAATCGTGGCAGCAAGGACGGCATCGATATCGGTACCGTACTGGATCTGCGTCGTCTCGGCATAATGGTTCCGGATCGCACCACCGGCAACGGCCGCGGCCTGATCAAGCTGCCGGACGAACAATACGGCGAGCTCTTCATCTTCCGCGTCTTCAATCACATTTCCTACGGCCTAGTCATGCAGGTGCAGGATACGGTGCAAGTTGGCGACATCGCCACCTCGCCGGAATAAACGACAGGGTACGGACCGCATGCCGGCACCGGACGATCTCGCAGACTGGCTCAGGCTGGAGCAGACGCCCGGTGTCGGAGCCGA
>JBEBUE010000274.1:0-4594 GCA_040393485.1 Herminiimonas sp. | reverse complement strand
CGGTGCTGGATCGCGTTGCGACGATTACAGGCAAGACAGTCAGCTTCATCGAAGCCGACCTGCGTGATTACTCTGCGATGGATGAAATATTCTCCGCATATGACTTTGATGCCGTCGTGCATTTCGCGGGACTCAAGGCGGTCGGTGAATCGGTGGCAGAGCCGCTGCGCTATTACGACAACAATGTCGAAGGCAGTCTGGTGCTGTTTCAGGTGATGGCCAAGCATGGTGTGAAGAGCCTGGTCTTCAGTTCTTCGGCCACGGTCTATGGCGATCCGGCTACTGTGCCTATCGTCGAAGACTTTCCATTGGCGGCCACCAATCCCTATGGTCGCAGCAAGCTGATGATAGAAGAGATGCTGCGCGATGTAGCGACCTCTGATCCGTCATGGCGCATTGCTTTGTTGCGCTACTTCAATCCTGCCGGTGCGCATGAAAGCGGGCTGATCGGCGAAGACCCGAATGATGTGCCGAACAATCTGTTTCCTTATGTGGCGCAGGTTGCATCTGGTCGTCGTGAGTTGCTCTCGGTATACGGTTCGGATTATCCGACCCCGGATGGTACCGGCGTGCGTGACTACATCCATGTGGTCGATCTCGCGATAGGCCATGTGAAGACGCTGGCACGCTTATTGAGTGCGGAAATGAATACCGATGCATGCGTACTGGCCTACAACCTTGGTACAGGTTGTGGCAGCAGCGTACTGCAAATGATTGGTGCATTTGAAAAAGCGAGCGGACGCAAGATTCCGTATCGCATCGTTGCCCGCCGCCCTGGCGATATTGCTGTGTGTTATGCCGATGCGTCACTGGCGCAACGCGAACTTGGCTGGCGTGCGATTCGCAGCATAGAGCAAATGTGCGCCGATTCCTGGCGCTGGCAGGAGATGTCGGAAGACAAGCTGGCCTATGCCTGAGCCACATCCATATTGATTAAACACTGAAGAATCCGAGGGAACCATGAAAGCAATGATACTTGCCGCAGGCAAAGGAACACGCGTCCAGCCGCTGACTTATGAATTGCCGAAGCCGATGATACCGATATTGGGCAAGCCGGTGATGGAGTACCTGGTCGAGCACCTGGTGAAGTACGGCATCCAGGAGATCATGGTGAACGTCAGCTACCTGCACCAAAAGATAGAAGACTATTTTGGTGAAGGGCAGCGTTTTGGTGCGCAGATAGGCTATTCCTTCGAGGGCTATATGACCGACGATGGGGAAGTCATGCCCAAGCCGATAGGATCGGCGGGCGGCCTGAAGAAGATACAGGAGTTTGGTGGTTTCTTTGATGAAACCACATTAGTCATTTGTGGTGATGCGCTGATCGACCTCGATATCAAGTCAGCCTTGTTCGAGCATAAGCGTAAAGGTGCGATGGTCAGCATCATTACCAAGGAAGTGCCACTGGATAAGGCATCCGATTACGGCATGGTGGTGACCGATGAAGAAGGGCGCGTCTTGTCCTTCCAGGAAAAGCCAAAACCAGAAGAGGCGCTCTCCAATCTGGCCAGCACCGGTATCTATATCTTCGAACCTGAGGTACTGGACCTGATTCCTTCTGACACCGAATTCGATATCGGTTCGCAGTTATTTCCTTTGCTGGTTGAGAAGGGCGTGCCTTTCTTTGCGCAGAAGCGTTTCTTCAACTGGATAGATATCGGTAACGTCAAAGATTACTGGCAGGTATCGCAGAATGTGCTGAAGGGTGAACTCGCGCATATGACCATGCCCGGTACCCAGATCGCGGATGGCGTGTGGGTCGGACTGAATACACGCATAGACTGGGAGGGCACCAGAATAGAAGGGCCGGTATATATTGGTTCTGGCTCGACGGTGGAAGCTGGCAGCACCATCATAGGTCCGACCTGGATAGGACATGGCAGCCAGATCTGTAGCGGATCGGAAGTCACGCGCAGCGTATTGTTTGAGTACACACGCGTGTCGCCGAATTCACATATGTCGGAACTGGTGGTGTGCAAGGATTACTGCGTCAGCCGTGTCGGCCAGATGCAGCATGTCTCGGACTGCGTAGAAGATTACTGGCGTGATGCGCGTGATCGTCGCGGCAAGACGCGTACACCTGAAGCGGAAGCCAAATCTGAGCCGCCTGCGTTGTCACCGCAGGAAGTGAAGCCGCGCAAACTGGCCGATGTGGCGTTACGCAGACTTGCATGAAAATTTATCCCGTCATTTTGTCCGGTGGTTCCGGCAGTCGCTTATGGCCTTTGTCGCGTGCGGCCTTACCTAAACAATTACTGCCACTGGTGTCTGAACGCACGATGTTGCAGGACACCGTATTGCGCGTCGCCACATGGAAAGGCATAGAGCCGCCGCTGGTGGTGTGCGGTGATGATCATCGCTTCCTGGTCGCAGAACAATTGCGCCAGATAGGTATCACGCCGACCGCCATCCTGCTCGAAGCACAGGGGCGCAATACTGCGCCTGCGGTTGCGGCAGCGGCCAATTACCTGGCAGCCCTGGAGCCGGATGCCGTGATGCTGGTACTGCCGGCAGACCACGTGATTGCGGATGAAGATGCCTTCCATGTCGCAGTGATGCAGGCGGCCGATGCCATCGGTATGACAGCGCTGGCTACTTTCGGCATCGTGCCGACCGCGGCGGAAACCGGTTACGGCTATATACGTCGCGGTGCCGCACTGGATGCGTCGGAAACCTGCTTCGCTGTTGAGCGCTTCGTCGAGAAGCCTGATCTCGCTACCGCGCAGCAATTCATCTCAGACAAACATTATTCATGGAATAGCGGCATGTTTATGTTCCGCGCTTCCGCTTATCTGTCCGAACTGCAACGCCTGCAACCGGAGATGGCGCAATGCTGTGCACTGGCAGTACACGATGCATATAGCGACTTGTCCTTTTGCCGACTCGATGAAACTGCGTATGCGGCTTGTCCGGCAGAGTCGATCGACTTTGCCGTGATGGAGCATACAAGGCATGCCTTGGTGATACCGGTCGATATCGGCTGGAGTGATGTCGGCTCATGGTCGGCATTGGCCGAGATCAAGCCTGGCGACAAGGATGGCAATATCCTGCACGGCGATGTGTACACGGATGGCGTGAGCGACACGCTGATACGTTCCGGCAGTCGCTTCGTCGCGGCGATAGGCGTCGATAACCTGATCGTGGTGGAAACCAAGGATGCAGTACTGATCGTCGCGAAAGACCAGGTACAACGCGTCAAGCAGGTGGTCGAACATCTGCAGCTGGAGCAACGCAGCGAGCATCTGAACCATACGCGCGTGTACCGTCCCTGGGGGTGCTACGAAGGGATCGATGCGGGTGAGCGCTTCCAGGTCAAGCGCATCACGGTTGATCCGGGTGAAAAACTCTCGCTGCAGATGCATCACCATCGCGCCGAACACTGGGTCGTCGTGACCGGCACTGCCCGCATTACCTGCGGCGAGACGGTCAGGCTGCTGACCGAAAATGAATCTATCTATATTCCGATAGGCACGACGCACAGGCTGGAGAATCCGGGCAAGATGCCGCTCCACCTGATCGAAGTGCAATCGGGTGCTTACCTGGGAGAAGATGACATCGTGCGTTTCGACGATGTCTATCAACGTGCCTGATGAATTTGTCTGACCACCATAATTTGCAAGAACATCCGTTCATACGGCATGCAACGCGTCCTCTCGTCGTGCGACTGACGGAAAAGCGCAGTGAAGGCCGCGTAATCCGCAGCGCCAGTTTCGGTAACCAGCAAGTCTGGTGGGAACTGGCCGGGCCGGAACACAGTTTGCCGGCACCGCTGGTGGCACACGATATGGCTGCTACGGCGCTGATCTTTGTCGCGATGCACCGGGGACAGGATTTGTTTATTGACGGCCCGGTCACGTATTCGTTGTTAAAGAATCTCGAAGATCTGGTCGCATGCTGGGTAGCGTGGCGGCCCGATCTGTATCGGCCTATCCGTGTCGGTGCGGCGCAGGAGCTACCGGATGGTGCGATCCCTGCACCGTATGCGGCGCGTGCGGTGGCGGCTTTCTCCGGCGGCCTGGATGCATCGTTCACGGCCTGGCGGCATGTCACCGGGCGTGCCGGACGCCGCAGCTATCCCTTGCATGCAGGTGTACTGATCCAGGGCTTCGACATCGCACTGGAAGCAAAAGCTGCTTTTGACACCACCATCGCTTCCGCTGCGGATACCCTGCATTCGATCAGCGTCCCTATGGTGACGCTAAAGACCAACTGGCGCACCGTCGCTTGCGTGAATTGGGAGATGGAATTCGGCAATGGTGTGGCCACCTGTTTGCGCAACTGGCAGGGCAGTGCCAATGCAGGTCTGGTCGGCTCCGACGAAGACTACGCGCGGTTGGTGCTGCCCTGGGGTGGTAATCCGATTACCTATGCGATGTTGTCCAGTCGCGATTTCCAGATTGTGTATGACGGCGGTGAATTTGCCCGCACCGAAAAAGCAGAAGGCATACTCGACTGGCCGGTAGGTTTGCGTAATCTGCGCGTGTGCTGGGAAGGTCCGACCACCGGCCGCAATTGCGGGCGCTGCGAGAAATGCATGCGTACCAAACTAAACTTCATGGCAGTTGGTGCAGTCTTGCCGGAGTCGCTGGCCGGT
>JBEBUE010000273.1:0-4645 GCA_040393485.1 Herminiimonas sp. | reverse complement strand
AATATTGATACGCACCCCTACCTGATATCCCAAACGATTTGATTCCAGCGCCGAGCGGCTCGATACTTCCGCCGCCTGCAAGGCTTTGACTTGCGCGAGGCCGCTGGTTACACCCAGGTATGCCTGTTGCGCATTTTGTGCGGCGCTACGACGCGCGCTTTCCAGATCCGAACGAGACTTGTCTTCCAGTGCAATTGCTTGCCGCACCTTGCTGGTAACTGCAAAGCCGCTGAAGAGCGGAATATTCCATTGCAAACCTATCGAGCTGGTCGGGCCCGTTCCGCTATTGAGGCTGGCTATGGAGCTGTTGCGCTGGTTGCTGTCGCTGCGGCTGGCGACCAGGTCAACGGTGGGGTAGTGGCCTGCGCGATTGCGTGTGATATCGCGCTTGGCAATTTCGAGCGCCAGTTTCTGTTGCAGGACGACGTAATTCTGTTCTTCCGCGCTGCTGACCCAGGTGCTGATTTGCGCCGGTTCAGGAGGATTCAATTCCACGCCTTTGCGCAAGATGGCGAGTTCGGCCGGCGGCTTGCCTATGATTTGCTGCAAGGCGGTGCGTTTGATCGCCAGATCATTTTGCGCGCCGAACTCCTGCGCGATGACCAGATCGTAGCGGGCTTGTGCCTCGTGCGTATCGGTAATGGTGGCGGTGCCAACTTCGAAGTTGCGTTTGGCGGAAGCGAGTTGTTCGCTGATCGCATCTTTTTGCACCAGCAAAGCGGCCAGCGTATCCTGCGCGGCGAGTACATCAAAGTAAGCTTGTGCGACACGCAGGATTAAATCCTGTTGCACGACTGCGAACGCAGCTTCACTGGCAGCGACAGCAAGTTTGCTTTGTTCATAATTCTGCCAGGCGGCGACATCGAGCAAGGGCTGCGATAGCGAGAGCGTATAACCGTGCGATTTTATATCCGGCACATTGTCGCGTTGCGCACGTTGATAGGTACCGCCTATACCGATCAGCGGCAAGAGGCCGGCGCGACCTTGTACTGATGCTTCTTGTCCTGCGTTTAAGTTTGCACGTGCACTGGCGTACACCGCATCATTCACCAATGCATCCTGATAGAGCTGCAGCAAATTGACTGCCTGCGCCTGCAATGAAAGAAAAGTGCCTGCGATTAATGTAACGAGCTTGGCATTACGCATTGCTTTTCCGATTGCTAGGGGGAGTATTGGGCAGGAGCGTGGCGTAAGGATTTAGTAGGTAGGCATGGCCGGATCGACTTGTTGCGCCCAGGCATGGACGCCGCCGGTCAGATTGGTCACATGCGAGAAGCCGTTGGCTTCGAGAAAATGTGCAACTCGCAGGCTGCGTGCACCGTGATGACAGATGCAAACGATAGGTGCATCCCGATCCAGCTGATCGAGCTGGCCGGGTATGGTGTTCATGGGCATGGAGACCGAACCACTGATCTGGCAGGTTTGAACTTCCCATGGCTCGCGTACATCGAGCAGGAAAGGGGCGGCACCATCGGGTGCCGCGATCAGCGCTGCCAGTTCCGGCGCGGTCAGGTGTTGCATGCTATTCCTTAGAACTTAAACTGCGAAGGTACAGGTGCGTTACGCAGTGGCTTGAGCAGGGTTTCAAACAAGCCAACCGTGCTGTAGCCTACATCCGATGTACGGGTGATGATTTGTGCAGTCATCGCAGGTGCGGAACCGACCACGGCGAGTAGTCGACCACCGACTTTGACGTTAGCCAGCAAACCAGCCGTGACGCTCGGCACCGAGCCGGATACGACGACGACGTCATACGTTGCATCACCCCAGCCTTGTACGCCGTCACCCAATTCAACGGTCACGTTGCTGACGCCGTAGTCAGCCAGATTCTTTTCAGCCATTGCTTTCAGCTCTGGTTCGATTTCAACGGTAGTGACGTGGCGAGCTTTGTGCGCCAGCAGTGCTGCCAGATAGCCGGAGCCGGAGCCGATTTCGAGTACGTTTTCGTGTTTCTGTACAGCCAGCTCTTGCATGATGCGTGCTTCGAGCTTAGGCGTCATCATGTTCTCGCCTTGTGGCAGCGGGATTTCGCTATCGGCAAACGCCAGGGCACGGTAGGCGAGCGGAACGAATGCTTCGCGCTTTACTACAACCAATAATTCGAGGACGTCCAGATCGAGCACATCCCAAGGACGAATTTGCTGTTCGATCATGTTGAAACGGGCTTTTTCGATGTTCATTTTGTTGGCTCTAGAATAGCTAAATAAGAAAAACAAGCATTTTATCAAATGGCGGGCATCTGGCCGCATTTTGATAGTCGATAACAGACGCAACATAGCTGGCGTAAGCGCTGGCTATGAAGCGGATGGACTTAAGCATTCCAGGGGGAGGGCTGCGGTCACGACGTGATCAGTGTTTGCGACACTGTGCTGCGCCCGGGCAAATGAAAGGGTTATTTCACTCTGCATCGCCGGGCATCCGTAATGTAAGCGCCCACCCTGCAAGCGTCAAGCCTGCGAGGCCAATCGGCCATCTATTTGTGGCGGCAAAGCGCTTTTGCAGCTTAAAAGCTGCGATTTCGGCACTTCCCGGTAAAATCGCGGCTGTCTTGTATTCCTTACAAATTTAAATTGTCGAATGACTAACGATTTGCATTGCCGTCCTGATTGCGGTGCCTGTTGCACCGCGCCGTCGATTTCATCGGCGATACCCGGCATGCCGAACGGCAAGCCGGCTGGCGTGCGTTGCGTGCAACTGGATGACAATCAACGTTGCCGTATTTTTGGGCAAGCGGAACGTCCTGCGGTGTGCGGAGGCTTGCAGCCGCAAGCCGAAATGTGCGGCAGCTCGCGCCAGGAAGCGATGATTTATTTAATGACATTGGAACGATTGACTGCCGCCTGAGTCGGATCGTTAGCGCGTTGGATGGCTTAGCTTCCGGTGCGGCAATACGCGCTGCGAGCTCTGCGGACAGCGCGAAATCGGAACAGCGATATGCGGTCTCGTGGTAACCTTTAAGCCTGCACGATCGCGCTGACTGAAGTGCCGCATGCTGGCCACACAGCGCATACGTTGTAACCCGTACGGCGTCACGACCGGCGGGTTTTTTATTACCCTCTTCATACTGAACACATCGCCATGGATCCAATTCTCGCGCTCAAAGCCATCATCATGGGCATCGTCGAAGGCTTTACGGAGTTTTTGCCGATTTCTTCGACCGGACATCTGATACTCGCCGGCAGCTTGCTGGATTTCACCGGACCCAAGGTCAAGGTTTTTGAGATTGCGATCCAGACCGGCGCCATGCTGGCTGTCGTGTGGGAATACCGTGCCAAGATCGCGGCAGTGCTGGGCGGCTTGTTTACCGAGCGCAAGGCACAGAAATTTGCCTTGAATATTGTGATCGCTTTCTTGCCGGCAGCCTTGCTGGGCCTGGTTTTCGCCAGCAAGATCAAGGAAAAGCTGTTTGCCCCGGTACCGGTTGCAATCGCGTTTATCGTTGGTGGTTTCATTATCCTGTGGATAGAAAAGCGTAACCGCAATAGCAATTTCGTCGCGCGTGTCGAGACTGTGGATGACATGACCATGCTGGATGCGCTGAAGGTCGGTTGTGCGCAAGCCTTCGCCCTGATCCCGGGTACCAGCCGTTCCGGTGCCAGCATCATAGGCGGCATGGCCTTTGGCTTGTCGCGCAAGGCAGCGACAGAATTCTCCTTTTTCCTTGCGATTCCTACCCTGATGGGCGCAACGGTTTATTCGGTCTATAAGGACAGGGCCTTGCTGTCGATGGCAGATATTCCTTTGTTCGGCCTCGGTGGTTTCGCTGCTTTCGTCTCGGCTTTCCTGTGCGTGCGCTGGTTGCTGCGTTACATCAGCACGCATGACTTCACCTTCTTTGCATACTACCGCATCGCGTTCGGCCTGTTTGTATTACTGAGCGCTTACTACGGTTGGGTCGTGTGGGCGGATTAAATTAATAAGAATAAGCAAGAATGAGCAAGGCTGACCTCGGCGCGCAGGCGCTGCATATCCTGGAAACCGTTTTCGGCTACTCATCCTTCCGCGGTGAGCAGGCCGAGATCGTGGATGTGGTCGCGCGCGGCGGTGATGCGCTGGTCTTGATGCCGACTGGTGGCGGCAAGTCGCTGTGCTATCAGATCCCGGCCTTGCTGCGTGACGGCGTCGGCGTTGTGATTTCTCCTTTGATTGCGTTGATGCAGGATCAGGTGGATGCGCTGGCCGAAGTCGGCGTGCGTGCTGCCTTCCTCAACTCGACGCAAAGTTTTGAAGAATCGGTGCGCATAGAGCGACGTTTGCGTACCGGCGATCTGGATCTGCTGTACGTGGCGCCGGAACGCCTGATGACGCCGCGTTGCCTCGACATGCTGGAAACCACCAAAATCGCATTGTTCGCGATCGACGAAGCGCATTGCGTCTCGCAGTGGGGGCATGACTTCCGTCCGGAATATATACGCCTGTCGGTATTGCACGAACGCTTCCCTCACGTGCCGCGTATCGCATTGACGGCGACCGCCGATCACCAGACCCGCGCGGAAATTGCCCATCGTTTGCAGCTGGATGATGCGCGCATGTTTGTCTCATCCTTCGACCGCCCGAATATCCGCTACCAGATAGTCGAGAAAGCCAACGGTCGTAAACAGGTTCTGGACTTTATCGAAAGTGAACATCCCGGTGATGCCGGCAT
>JBEBUE010000272.1:0-4649 GCA_040393485.1 Herminiimonas sp. | reverse complement strand
GAAACGCTATGAAGCATTGCAAGCCAGCCCTTTGTTCCGCGGCATGCAGTACTCGGAAGATCCTGAGCAAATCAAGAAATGGGTGCCGTTGATGATGGAAGGCCGTCCGGCTAACCAAAAAATCGCAGCAACCTGGACGCCTATCGGTACCGACGTCAACTTTGGCGAAATCACCCGTCAGTTTGTCGCCAACCTGCAAACCAAGCCTAACTTCTCGCTCAAGCTTTCCAGCGAAGTGCAGGACATCAAGCGTAATGCTGATGGCACCTGGCGCATCGGTTATAAGAACCTGAAGGATGGTACGAAAACTGAAACTGATGCCAAGTTCGTCTTCATCGGTGCAGGTGGCGGTGCCTTGCACCTGCTGCAAAAATCCGGCATTCCGGAAGCCAATGAGTATGCAGGTTTCCCTGTCGGCGGCTCCTTCCTGGTAACGGAAAATCCGGCGATTGCAGAGCGCCATCTGGCAAAAGCCTATGGCAAGGCATCGGTCGGTGCGCCACCTATGTCTGTGCCACATCTGGATACCCGCGTACTGGATGGCAAGCGCGTGATCCTGTTTGGACCATTTGCGACCTTCTCAACCAAGTTCCTGAAGGAAGGTTCTTACTTTGATTTGCTGACCAGCACGACGACGCACAATGTATGGCCTATGGTCAAAGTCGGTGTTGCGGAATATCCGCTGGTGGAATATCTGGCTGGCCAGCTGATGCTATCGGATGATGATCGCCTGAAAGCATTGCAGGAATACTTCCCGAAGGCGAAGAAAGAAGACTGGCGTTTGTGGCAGGCCGGTCAACGCGTGCAAATCATCAAACGTGACGCTGACAAGGGTGGCGTACTGAAACTCGGCACGGAAGTAGTCGCATCGAAGGATGGCAGCATTGCCGGTTTACTGGGTGCATCGCCAGGCGCATCCACAGCCGCTCCTATCATGCTGGACGTGCTGAAAAAAGTATTCAAGGACAAAGTTGCGACGCCAGCCTGGCAAAGCAAGATCCGTCAAATCGTTCCCAGCTACGGTAGCAAGCTGAACGATTCGCCGGATAAGGTCTATCAGGAATGGTTATACACCAGCCAGATCCTGCAACTGGCACCGCCGCCAGCGATAGATCGCACAGTTGTGCCGCAGGCAGCACCTGCGCCACAACCTAAACGTGAAGCAGCTGACCTCGCACTTTGATGCTTAGGTAAAAAAACGGTACTCGGGCGAAATGTGTGCAAACATATTTCGCCCTTATTTTTTGGGAATTCAAAACAGACATGGGAGGACAACACATGCACGCCATCGCAAGCATAGTTACCGCACTAGTCGGCATCCTGCACATTTACATCCTGTATCTGGAAATGTTTTTGTGGGATACGCCCAAAGGCAGGAAGGCGTTTGGCTTAACAGCGGAATTTTCGGCGGCATCGAAAGTATTAGCCGCGAACCAGGGCTTGTATAACGGCTTCCTCGCAGCAGGTTTGCTGTGGGGTGCCTGGCTTGGCCCTGCAGGCGATGCAATCAAGATATTTTTCCTCGGCTGCGTGCTGGTGGCAGGTGTTTACGGCGGGATGACTGCGGCGCGGAAGATACTGTATGTACAGGCTTTACCCGGGCTCATAGGCTTGATACTGGTACTGCTGGCCCACAACTAGCCCACTACTAGCGCGCTAATCAAGCGACTATTTTTGCTTCTGCAAGCGTTTGAGGAAAACCGTCATTTCCTTGGCCGCTTGCATATCACCATGATCCTGAGCGACTTTTAAGCCGCTATTCCACGCCAACTCGGCTTCATCCAGACGTTCCAGTTTCCGTAATGCGACGCCGAGCAATTTCCATGCGGCAGTGTAGGATGGATTTTGCAATGTGGCTTGCTGCAAATGGATGACCGCGCTGGCAGCGTCGTCTTCCTGCAGGCAGGCATTGCCCAGGCCAAAGCGCAGCAGGGCATTATCGCGTCCTTCTGCCAATAGCTTTTCCAATCCCGCACGCATGTTCAGCTACTCCACTGCAAATTGAAAAGGAAGAAAGCGGCCAGTACCCACAGCAGCAAGCTGATGTGAGTCAGTTGTAGCTCACCCTGGCGTATCCAGTACGCAAACCATAAACCGCCCAGATGCATCGCAAAGATAAACGCGGCAAAGCTGCATAGGGCGAGATTGAGCCATGGCCTTGCAGCCAGCAAATCACCCGCGATCACTAATTGATAACTACCCAGCCAGCAGGCGATGGCGGCAATGATTTGTAATGTGATCACCAGCAGAAGGGCCAAGCGGTGCAGGGCGTCTGCATTGATAGCACGTGTCAGCAACGGGATATCGATGCGCGGTTCTTGCGTTAACGGCGCCATGCTCATGGTGTGGCCAACGGCCCAGGCGGACGCACGGAATGCCTGCAAATTGTTGATTGCGGCGATTGAGAGCCAGAGTGCGAGACCAATCGCGTGTACGAGTTGGAACAGCCAGATGGATGTAGTGACAGACATGGGGATTCTAGAAATCAGGCATTAAATATCAAAGTAAGTTCTTGGATAATATGCCCGACTCGCCGTTTAAACAAGAGTGAACTGAGCTAATACAGCTGAGAACGTGATGCCTTAGTGCTATTGCCTGTCAGGCATTGCGGTTAGTGTGGCTCTTCAATATACTGTATTTGCATCCAGTGTTTGACCTCTCACACCCGCTCGCTAACAACTGTCACTTTTAGAACATTCCATCGCTTTGCCCATGCCAGTCACGCTTCCCGATCCGTTTTACTACCTGGAGAACTTCCAGCGTGTCCTCGACTGGATAGCGCAGCGTTACAGCGATTTGTTGACGGCTGACGAGCGCAGCTTCATCGAACAATTCCCGACCTTGCCGCAAGCCTCGCGTGCGCTGCTGGTGCGTATGGTGATGCGGAAAGGGCAGGTATTCCGTTCCGGCAAACTTCATTACGCAGAAATAGGTTGTCCCCATGCGGCAGCCGCGCCTTTGCTTGCGCTGGGATGGGTGGCGCAGGATCCGCCACTTGATGTTGCACAGTTATTTACCTTGTTACGCAAGGCCGAGCTGGTGCAGGCGTTTCGTTTTTCTGCATCCGGTAGCGTGGCCAGGAAGCACGAGATGCTGGAGGAACTGGCGCTGGCTTTTCCTGTGAGCCAGCCGTTGACCCTGTGGGCGCCGGATATCGCCGAATCCATTTATGAAGTGCGGGTCGCAGCATTGTGCGAGCGTTTGCGTCTGATGTTTTTTGGCAATCTGCATCAGGACTGGTCAGAGTTCGTGCTGTCGGATCTCGGCATCTATCGTTATGAAGTTGTTGAGTTTTCGGAATCGTCGCGCGGCTTTCGCTCACGGCAGGACGTCGACGACTACCTGCATTTGCATCGTTGTCGTGAGCGCTTCGATGATGGTGAATATCTGGATGTGATATTGCCGGATATCCCGACTTCACCCTATGCAAATGGCTGGCTGGAAGGGCGTCGTAACAAATTATTGTTTCGCTTCGCACAGGAGTATGAGCGCGCCAATGAACTGGCAACGGCACTCACACTTTATCGCAACTGTCGTTATGCCGGAGCACGCTTGCGCAGCATACGTGTACTGGAAAAGAGTGGTGCCGAGGCAGCGGCTTATGAGTTGGCGATGAGCGCATGGCAGCAACCGGAAAGCGAAGGCGAACACCAGGCTTTGCTGCGTATGATGCCGCGTTTGCGACGCAAGCTGGGGCATGCGAAGGTGGCAGTGAGCAAAGCTCCGGCCATAGAAGAACACAGCCTGAGCCTGCCTTATCCGGTATTGCCTGTATCTGTTGAGCAGGTGGTGCAAGCGCATTATTCCAGCGCCGATGCACCGGTGTTTTATGTCGAGAATGCGCTGATTAATTCCTTGTTTGGCTTGCTGTGCTGGCCAGCGATTTTCGCTGCCTTGCCCGGTGCATTTTTCCATCCTTTCCATCAGGGGCCAGTTGATTTGCATCATCCGGATTTTGTACAGAAACGGCAGGATCTGTTCGATGCCTGCCTGAGTCAGCTGGATGACGGTCGTTACCAACAAACCATCATCGATACATTCCGGCTTAAGGCAAACATCCAATCGCCTTTCGTGTTCTGGGGCGCGATAGATGAAGACTTACTCAAGCTGGCTTTGCACTGCATCCCGGCTACGCATTTGAAGAAGTACTTCGAACGACTCCTGCGCGATATTGCAACGAATCGTTCCGGGCTGCCTGACCTGATTCAATTCTGGCCGCAGGAGCAGCGCTACTGCATGCTGGAAGTGAAAGGGCCGGGTGATCGCTTGCAAGATAACCAGATACGCTGGATTCATTACTGCATCGCGCACCAGATGCCGGTCGTCGTCACTTATGTGCAATGGTCGGAGCAGGCCGCGTGAGCTATGTCGTCGCGGTTCGCACCCTGTGCGAGTTCACGGCCAAGGTCGGTGACCTCGACCTGCGCTTCACACCTGCACCGACAGCACAGCAAGGCATCGCTGGTCATGCCACCGTCGTCTCCAGACGCGGGAAGTACTACGAGGCCGAAGTTACCCTGCGTGGCCTGTATAAGCAGTTACGCGTGCGCGGCCGCGCTGATGGCTATGATCCTGGCGCTAACCGGGTTGAAGAGATCAAAACCTTTCGCGGCGACCTGCATGCGATACCTGACAATCATCGCCAGCTG
>JBEBUE010000271.1:0-4664 GCA_040393485.1 Herminiimonas sp. | reverse complement strand
TGGAAACACTGACCGTTACCTACGGATCGGTGGAAAAGCTGATGGCAGATGTGCGTGCGATGGGGGGCAACCCGCTGGATAGCCGCCGTCGCGGTCTGCTGGGTAAGCAGGCATGGCAGCGTGCGATGGATGTGCTGGAACAAAGTCGTGGTGCCGATGGCAAAATTCCACTCACATTCGAGGTAATCTATGGTCATGCGTTCCGGCCAGCGCCACGGACGACTGCAAGCGGGGAGTCGATTATTCGTTTCGACCCGCCTAAGAAGTAAAAAAGTTATTAAATAATTATTAAAAATGTACGCGGGAGACAAGCAAAATGATGGTCGCGGCAACTAAACACATTACGTCGCACATGCGTTTCCGGGGTATTTGAAGGCGGTAAAAAGTACTGAAAATGAGGGCTGTTGTCATTTGTTTTTATACTTGATAACAAAACCCTTTCCGACTTATACTTCGACGGTTTTGCGCGTGTGCAGCTTGCTCGCGCAAGGCGTTCAGGCGGTGTGCTATGGCCAACCGAGAATGGTTATTGAAACGTAATTGTTCGATATCACCACGGCAACTGATGCAGGCTTATTCAGTGTTGTGTGTGGTTTCCCTGACAATCGCGTTTTCCTTCACCTGGCGCGGGGCGTGGTACATCTTAGGTTTTGCAGTAATTGAATTAGCGGCTGTAGGGTGCGCTTTTCTTTGTTATGCACGCCATGCTACCGATTGCGAACACATAGTCCTCACCGACGATCTGTTGGTAATACATCTAATTCAAGCCGACCAAGCTCGGCAATTTAAGCTAATACGTCATTGCACGAAAGTCGATCCGCCAGCGAAGCGGCATCGATTGATAGGTCTGGAATCCTCCGGTACGCGTGTTGAAGTGGGGCGATTCCTGACAGAATACAAGAGGCGTGAGCTCATCCGTGAGCTGCGTCAGGAGCTGGGGTCTGCAGTTATGCCTGGTTGTTAAAAGAATTCTTAATTATGGGCTTTTGAGGAAATCATGAAACAAGCGAAGCGCCTTCAATCTTTGATGCTTGGTGCGTCGTTCCTGGCGGCTGGTATGCCGTCTTGGGCGGTGACCGATAGTCCGGGCGGACCTGCAGTGCGTCAGCTCAATTTTCACGAACCTGTCACGCAGATCGCGGAACAAATCTATTCGCTACACACCTTGATGTTGATCATCTGTATGGTGATTTTCGTCGCAGTGTTTGGCGTCATGTTTTACTCCATCTTCAAGCATCGCAAGTCGCTTGGCCATAAATCGGCTACCTTCCACGAAAGTACCGCAGTCGAAATCGCTTGGACCGTGGTTCCTTTCCTCATCGTTATTGGTATGGCGCTGCCGGCGACCAAGACCGTGGTGGCGATGAAAGACACCTCCAATGCAGATATCACCATTAAAGCCACCGGCATGCAGTGGAAATGGGGATACAACTACCTCAACGGCGAAGGCGAGGGCATTAACTTCTTGTCCAACCTGTCCACCCCGCGTGAACAGATCGTCGACAGCACGATCGCCAAAAATGAAAACTATCTGATCGAAGTCGACAATCCTGTCGTCGTACCGGTCAATAAGAAGATACGTATCGTGCTGACAGCCAACGACGTGATCCACGCCTGGATGATTCCTGCGTTTGGCGTCAAGCAGGATGCGATTCCCGGTTTCGTCCGTGATACCTGGTTCAAGGCCGAAAAAATCGGTACCTACCGTGGCCAGTGCGCCGAGTTGTGCGGTAAGGATCACGCCTTCATGCCTATCGTTGTGAATGTCGTCAGCGATGAGGACTACAAGGCATGGGTGGACGGCAAGAAAAAAGAAATGGCAGCCAATGCCGACGATCCAACTAAAACATGGACCGTGGATGAACTCGTACAGCGCGGCGAAAAAGTCTATACAGCCAACTGTATCGCCTGCCACCAGGCAAACGGTAAAGGCGTACCCGGCAGCTTCCCGGCGCTGGATGGATCACCGATCGTGACCGGACCGAAAGCAGCCAACATCCATATGGTGATGGAAGGCAAAGGCGCGATGCCTGCCTGGAAGCCGGTGTTGTCGGATACCGAAATTGCCGCGGTGATTACTTATACCCGCAACCATTGGTCGAATAAGGCCTCGGAAAACATCGTCCAACCAGCAGAAGTGCTGGCTGCGCGTAAGTAATAGAATCGGGAGACAGAGATGAGTACAACTGCAGTCGATCACGCACACGCGCATGACCACGCGCACGACCATGACCATGCGCACGATCATCCGCATGGCTGGCGTCGTTGGGTATTCGCGACCAACCATAAAGATATCGGTACGCTTTATTTGTGGTTCTCGTTTGTCATGTTGTTGTCCGGTGGCTTCCTGGCGATGTTGATTCGCGCCGAGTTGTTCCAGCCTGGCCTGCAACTGATGCAGCCCGAATTCTTCAATCAGTTGACCACCATGCACGGCATCATGATGGTGTTCGGCGCCATCATGCCGGCTTTCGTCGGCTTCGCGAACTGGATGATTCCGTTGCAAATCGGCGCGTCTGATATGGCATTCGCCCGCATGAACAACTTCTCGTTCTGGTTGTTGCCACCTGCTGCGATTCTGTTGGCGGTTTCCTTCCTGGTTCCAGGTGGCGCAACCGCTGCCGGCTGGACCCTGTATGCACCGCTGTCGACCCAGATGGGTCCTGGCATGGACATGGCGATTTTCGCACTGCACATCATGGGTGCATCGTCGATCATGGGTTCGATCAACATCATCGTCACGGTCCTGAACATGCGTGCTCCTGGCATGACCCTGATGAAGATGCCTATGTTTTGCTGGACCTGGCTGATCACTGCTTATCTGCTGATCGCAGTGATGCCGGTATTGGCTGGCGCGATTACCATGACGCTGACTGATCGTCATTTCGGCACCTCGTTCTTCAATGCTGCAGGTGGTGGTGACCCGGTCATGTATCAGCACATCTTCTGGTTCTTTGGACACCCCGAGGTCTACATCATGATTTTGCCGGCGTTCGGCATCGTGTCGCACATCATCCCGACTTTCGCGCGCAAGCAGTTGTTCGGCTATGCGTCGATGGTGTACGCGACGGCATCGATTGCTATCCTGTCCTTCATGGTATGGGCGCATCACATGTTCACGACCGGTATGCCGGTGACTGCGCAGTTGTTCTTCATGTACGCGACTATGTTGATCGCGGTACCAACCGGCGTGAAGATTTTCAACTGGGTTGCAACCATGTGGAGAGGCTCGATGACATTCGAGACTCCTATGCTGTTTGCGATCGGCTTTATCTTCGTGTTCACGATGGGTGGTTTCACCGGCCTGATCCTGGCGGTGACACCGATCGATATCCAGTTGCAGGATACCTATTACGTGGTGGCTCACTTCCATTACGTGCTGGTGGCTGGTTCGCTGTTTGCCTTGTTCGCCGGTTTCTACTACTGGGGTCCGAAGTGGACAGGTTTCATGTACAACGAAACCCGCGGCAAAATCCATTTCTGGGGCTCGCTGATTCTGTTCAACATCACCTTCTTCCCTATGCACTTCCTGGGGTTGGCAGGTATGCCGCGTCGTTACGCTGATTATCCGGCGCAATTCACCGACTTCAATATGATCGCGTCCATCGGTGGTCTGGGCTTCGGTTTGATTCAAGTGTATTTCCTGTTCGCGGTGGTCATTCCTTCGATCAAAGGTGGCGTGCCAGCAGAAGCGAAACCTTGGGATGGCGCAGAAGGTCTGGAATGGACTGTTCCTAGCCCGGCTCCTTTCCATACGTTTGAAGTTCCTCCAACAGTTAAATAAACGGAGCGGCGGGCGTGAGCCCGCCGCAGCGCAATGTCGGATCGAGAGATAGAGCAGAAGAAGCGCAACTTGCGCACGGCCCTGATACTGGGGACTATCGCAGCGATGTTCATGTTCGGTGTCATCGCAAAACGTTTATGGTTTATGTAGGGTAAAGATGGATAACCAGACAGAAGACAGCAAGCACAGTAAGTTAAATGCCCAGATGTTAGGCAAGCTGGTTGTTATTGCTGTGATGATGTTTGGTTTTGGTTACTTGCTGGTACCGATTTACAAGCAGATTTGTGAAATTACAGGCGTCAATATCCTGACCTCGCAAGAGATGAAGGTAAAGCCGATTGATAATTCGCAGGTTGATAAGAGTAGGACGATCACGGTTGAGTTTGATGCGAATACGCAAGGACCTTTCCGCTTTCGTCCGACGGTAAACAGCATGCAGGTACATCCGGGTGAAATGGCCCAGATCGTGTATGAGGTAGTGAATACACAGGCACGCAGTGTGGAAGCACAGGCGATTCCGAGTTATGCGCCGCAGCAGGCAGCAGCGCACTTCAAGAAAGTGGAGTGTTTCTGTTTCCAGCAGCAAACTCTGGAAGCCAGCCAGGCGAAGCAGATGCCGGTCGTGTTTTACCTGGATCCGGCTTTACCCAAGGATGTAAAGACAATTACCTTGTCCTATACTTTCTTTGAGATCGCAGGGCGTGAGAAGAAGGCAGAATTGAAGGAACCGGCAGTAGCAGGCTAATAGTAAAAAAAGAAGTCGGCCAGGTAGTCGAGCCGATAGTCGAAATGAAATTTATCACGTGGTCTGTGGCATCAGATGGCCCTGACAACGTCACTATTTGAATTTTGTATTGGGAGATGGAGATGAGTGCTCAAC
>JBEBUE010000270.1:0-4664 GCA_040393485.1 Herminiimonas sp. | reverse complement strand
TGGTTGCTGGATCATGTGTTCAGTCTTAATCCGGAGCAGCGCGGCCAGATGTATTTGTTCGCTTCCTTGCCGCCAGCAGTGTTTTGCTTCATGGTCGCCGAGCAATATAAACAGGAACCGGACAAGGTCGCATCCATCGTTTTACTGGGTAACGTGGCGGCGCTGGTATTTGTGCCTATCGGTTTGTGGATGGGCTTACCGAAGTAAGCTGATTAAGTAAGCTTACTAAGCTTTACTACGCACATAAAAAAAGGCGAACCTCGGTTCGCCTTTTTTGTTGCTGCCTGCGATATAAGCCGCCGACCATTTTAAGCCGCTGACTTTTTCTGCTTCAGCAATGGTGCCAAGTATTTGCCGGTAAAGCTTGCAGGATTTTTTGCTAGTTCCTCCGGTGTGCCGGCGCCTATGACCTGGCCACCACCTGCGCCACCTTCCGGCCCCATATCGATCAGCCAGTCCGCGGTTTTGATCACGTCCAGATTGTGTTCAATGATGACGACCGTGTTGCCCTGGTCGCGCAAACGATGGATCACTTTCAGCAACAAGTCGATGTCATGGAAGTGCAAACCGGTAGTCGGTTCATCCAGGATATACAGCGTACGCCCGGTATCGCGCTTCGATAATTCCAGAGAGAGTTTGACGCGCTGTGCTTCACCGCCGGACAGTGTGGTTGCGCTCTGGCCGAGGCGGATGTAGCCGAGGCCTACATCCAGCAAGGTCTGCAGCTTGCGGGCAATGACCGGTACTACTTTAAAGAAGTCGTGTGCTTCTTCTACCGTCATGCCCAGCACTTCGGTGATGTTCTTGCCTTTGTATTGGATTTCCAGTGTTTCGCGGTTGTAGCGATTGCCGTGGCAGACGTCGCACGGCACATATACGTCTGGCAGGAAGTGCATTTCCACCTTGATCACGCCATCGCCCTGGCAGGCTTCGCAGCGTCCGCCTTTGACGTTGAACGAGAAACGACCAGCCGAGTAGCCGCGTTCCTTGGCTGCCGGTACGGTGGCAAACAAATCGCGGATCGGCGTGAACAAACCGGTGTAGGTCGCCGGGTTGGAGCGGGGTGTGCGGCCGATCGGTGCCTGGTCAACCGAGATGACTTTATCGAAATGCTCAAAGCCACTGATCGAATCATGCGCTGCTGGTTCAGCTTGCGAACCATACAAATGGCGTGATGCAGCAAGGTAGAGCGTATCGTTAACCAGTGTCGACTTACCGGAACCGGACACACCGGTCACGCAAGTCAGCAGGCCGACCGGCAATTCCAGTGTGACGTTCTTCAGGTTATTGCCGGTGGCGCCGGTAATGACGAATTGTTTCTTTGGATTCGGTGGCGTGCGTTTCTTCGGTACGGTGATGCCGAGTGTGCCGTTCAGGTACTGCGCCGTCAGCGATTTTTTGTTTTTCAGGATGTCTTTCAGCGTACCTTCGGCGATTACTTCACCGCCATGCACACCGGCACCCAGGCCCATATCGACCACGTAGTCGGCGCAACGGATCGCGTCTTCATCGTGTTCGACCACCAGCACGCTATTGCCGATGTCGCGCAAGTGCTTGAGGGTTTCGATCAGGCGATCATTGTCGCGCTGGTGCAGACCAATCGATGGTTCATCCAGCACATACATGACGCCGGTCAGGCCGGAACCGATTTGTGATGCCAGGCGAATACGCTGCGCTTCACCGCCGGATAAGGTGTCCGCGCTGCGTTCCAGCGACAGGTAATCGAGGCCGACGTTGTTGAGGAATTTCAGGCGCGAGACGATTTCCTTGATGATGCGATCAGCGATTTCTTTCTTCGCACCGGTCAGCACCAGGCTTTCAAAGAATTCCAGTGTCTGACGCAATGGCGTTGCCGCTACTTCATAGATCGCACGCTTTTGCTTGCCGCTGCCGACCATCACGTTACGTGCTTCGACGCGCAAACGTGCACCCTGGCAGCTTGGGCATTCTTTTTCATTGATGAACTTGGCCAGCTCTTCTTTGACCGCCATCGAATCGGTTTCGCGATAACGACGTTGCAGGTTATTAACCACGCCTTCAAACGTATGTTCACGGATGACGGTACGACCTTTTTCATTCACATAGGTGAATGGAATGTTTTGCTTGCCGGAGCCGAAGAGCACCGCTTGTTGTGCGGCTTCCGGCAGCTTTTCAAACGGCACATCGATGTCGAAGTCGTAAAAAGCTGCCAGGTTAGACAGCATCTGGAAGTAAAACTGATTGCGTCTATCCCAGCCTTTGACCGCGCCGCTGGCGAGCGACAGATTAGGGAAGGCGACGATGCGCTTCGGATCGAAGAATTCGATATGGCCCAAGCCATCGCATTCAGGGCAGGCACCCATCGGATTGTTGAACGAGAACAGGCGTGGTTCCAGTTCCTGCAGTGAGTAACCGCAGACCGGGCAGGCAAATTTGTTTGAATACAAATGTTCGACGCCGGTATCCATTTCCAGTACCAGCGCACGGCCTTCAGCCAGGCGCAGTGCGGTCTCAAAGCTTTCAGCCAGGCGTTGCTTGATGTCGGCCTTGACCTTGATGCGGTCGATGACAACGTCAATCGTGTGCTTCTCCGCTTTCTTCAGTTTCGGCAACGCATCGACATCATAGATGTGCGCATTGTTAGTGCCGCTCTGAACACGGAAACGGACAAAGCCTTGCGCCTGCATCTGTTCAAACAGATCGACGTGTTCGCCTTTGCGATTGGCAACAACCGGCGCCATGATCATCAGCTTGGTGTCTTCCGGCATGGCCAGCACAGCATCGACCATTTGCGATACGGATTGCGCTGCCAGCGGGTTTTCCGGATGATCCGGGCAGTAAGGGGTACCAACACGCGCATACAGCAGGCGCAAGTAATCGTGGATCTCGGTGACGGTGCCGACGGTAGAGCGCGGATTATGCGACGTGGCTTTTTGCTCGATCGAGATGGCGGGCGACAAGCCTTCGATCAGGTCGACGTCCGGTTTTTCCATCAATTGCAAAAACTGGCGCGCATAAGCTGACAGCGATTCGACGTAACGGCGCTGGCCTTCCGCATACAGCGTATCGAAGGCGAGCGACGACTTGCCGGAGCCGGACAAGCCGGTAATCACGATCAGTTTGTTGCGTGGCAAATCCAGATTGATGTTCTTGAGGTTGTGCGTACGCGCACCTCGGATACGAATCTCGTCCATTCACTCTTTCAGCTAGGCTTTTCCGATACTCACGCCCCTTTTTGAGGTTCGCGAGCGGGTTAAAATGGGTCAACCTGCTACTATAGCGGGTTTTAAAGCTGGCCGTAAAACCTGTTCTTCCTATTTCCTGTAATACATGTCCCTAGCTTCTCCCAACCAGCCCGATAAAGGCATGAACCGCACTGAAATCCGCGCCAGTACTTCGCTGGCGTCGATTTTTGCATTGCGGATGCTGGGTTTGTTCCTGATTCTGCCGGTGTTTGCCGTTCATGCAAAAACCTTGCCGGGCGGCGAAAGTGCGACTCTGGTCGGTTTGGCAATGGGTATATATGGTTTGACGCAATCCTTCGGGCAAATCCCGTTCGGGATGGCGTCAGATAAATATGGTCGCAAGCGCATCATCGTCATCGGACTGATCTTATTTGCGCTGGGCTCATTTATTGCCGCAGCCGCCGACAATATTATCTGGGTGATCATAGGGCGCGCAGTGCAGGGAGCCGGCGCGATCTCCGCAGCGGTGACAGCATTTATTGCTGATTCGACCAGGGAAGAGCACCGCACCAAGGCGATGGCCATGGTGGGCGGCTCAATAGGGCTGACCTTCGCCGCTTCGTTGGTATTATCCCCGCTCTTATACAAATGGATAGGAATGGGCGGTATTTTTGCGCTGACCGGGATGCTGTCGGTATTGGCGATATTTGTCGTGGTATACGTCGTGCCTGCCGCGCCCAGCCTGCCGCCGGCGCAAGTATTGATACGCGAGATATTGGCGCATGGCGAGCTGATGCGGTTGAATTTTGGCGTATTTGCGTTGCATTTAACGCAAATGGCGATGTTTGTCGTGATACCGTCAGCGTTGGTCCGGTTTGTGCAATTGCCGCTGGCGGAGCACTGGAAGATTTACTTGCCGGTCGTGATTGCTTCTTTCGTACTCATGTTGCCGCCTATCTTCATCGGTGAAAAACGCGGTAAGTCGAAACAAGTATTTGTCGCCGCCGTTGCTTTATTATTACTGGTTCAGATCGGCATGTGGCTGGCTTTGTCGCAAACGCAGTTACATGCAGTTTGGCTGGTGGGTTTGTTGCTGGCATTCTTTGTCGCTTTCAACATACTGGAAGCCAGCCAGCCATCGCTGGTGTCTCGTATCGCGCCACCGGGCAGCAAGGGGACAGCACTTGGTGTGTATAACACCTTGCAGGCATTGGGGCTGTTCTGTGGTGGTGCACTGGGCGGATGGCTGACGCAGCATGTCGGCGGTGCATCAGTCTTTGTTCTTGGTTCTGCTTTGTGTGTCGTGTGGCTTATAATTGCCGCCAATATGAAAAACTTACCGCGTCGCAGCCAGGCTCAGGCTGCAGTCGTTTAATCGGAGAATAGCAATGGCATCAGTTAATAAAGTCATCATCGTCGGCAACCTGGGACGCGATCCTGAAACACGTTACATGCCGAATGGCGAAGCCGTGACCAATGTTGCCGTAGCAACCACCGAAA